>CAJOLO010000260.1 GCA_905235345.1 uncultured Lachnospiraceae bacterium | reverse complement strand
CTGAGGTGATTAAAGAGAATCAGGTTATAATGTGTGGTTCGTTAGAACCGATTGATTATACGGATACAGGTACAAGAGGATATATATATGGTGAGGTTTCTGACGGAGTTGTCAAGACACAGTTTGTCCCGGTGGCAAAGAGGGCATACATGAATCTTCTTATCAATATAAAGCCTGACCATTCACCTGCAATGATACTTGACCTTGTGGATAAGCAGATAAGAAATCTTGGCGAACAGAATATTTATAGAATACTTGTAAAGGGACACAATCATAACAGAGATGTATTCGATTTCTCAAGACTGATAGAGAAATATAATATATATGAGGTGGTATCTGAGGATAGTCAGAGTGAATATGACATTAATCAGATATATCAGGAGAATCAGGATAATCTGATAGGTAAATTTGTGAATCAACTGTCGGACAATTATTATAATGACGAAGTTTATAGGAAGGCAGTTCATTACGGATTGGATGTATTGTTGAATAAGGGTTGATGGAGGATATTTCATTTTAACCTGCAGAAACTTCGATAAGAATTGTGCCATTATAATACGGCAGATTGGAGATAAGAAAGAAATGAGAATTAACAAACTGCATTTACAGGATTTTGGAAAGTTTCATGAAAAGGACATATCGCTCGTACCCGGAGTTAATATAATATATGGTGGTAATGAAGCGGGAAAGACCACAACGAAGGATTTTATCGTTGACATGATATATGGTATAGATAAGTCCAGAGGAGTGGGAGCACGCTTTGATCACTATGAGAAGAGAAGACCGATTAACGGTTCGGCGTATTCGGGTTCCATGGAATTTGCCACAGATGAAGGAGAGTTTATTGTCGAGAGGAACTTCTCGAAGAATGAGAAGAAGACGGTTTTGCGTAATATTGATACGGGCAGAGAGATACTGCTTAAGAAGGAGCATGACCTATGCGGGACAGTTATCGACACAGATAAGAGTACATATCTCAATACCCTTTGCATCGGTCAGATGGAAGCGGCAACAGATAAGGCTATTGCGGAAAAGCTCAATAATTATATAGTGAATATGGCCTCTTCAAAGAGCGGTGAGATAGATGCGACAGGAGCCATAGCAAAGCTTAAGGAGAAACGTAAAGAATTTACTGATAAGGAGACGGATGCAAAGATTGCAGAGCTTACTTCTAAGCTGCAGCTTGACAGAGATTTCGATGGAGAGCTGGAGAAGGTAAGGGAGGAATACAGGAAGGCAGAGGAGGAACTCAATAATCCTAATGCGGATAGATTACAGGTTCCGCCGGTTAAGAACGCTGCAGAAGAGGAACGTCAGAGAAAGCTCAGGGAAGAGGAGGCAATGAAGCCTCTTACAAAGAAGCAGAAGGATAAGAATATGTTGCTCAATATGGGCAGTAAGAGTGTTCTCGATAATCCGTTTGTTATTATACTGTTGGCACTTGTGCTGATGGCGGTATTCGTAGGTGCAGCATATGTGATACCTACCAATGTTCCGCAGATAAAGATGGTCATTATGGCTTTTGGTATTGCACTTTCAGCTCTTACGACTATAAGGGTATTCATAAGAAGAAACGCCTTATATAAGCTGCTTGATGAGATAGAGATTGAGAAGGGCTTTGAAGAGGCTAAGAATGACACTGCATCGATGGATATTTCAAAGCGCACTGAATTAGTGAATAAGATATCGGAACTTAAGGTTAAACAGGAGACGATTCTTAAGGAACGCGGTGAGCAGGAACAGTACATGAAGGAGATTAATGAACTTAAGTCTAAGAATACTTCTGATAATGCTGAACTTCAGGCAATTGATCTTGCAATCAAGACAATTAAGGATCTTTCCGAGGAAATATATGATTCCTTTGGAGGAGTGCTTAATGAACAGGTTTCAGGTATAATTGCCCATATAACCAATAACCGTTATACAGAGGTTAGAATTGATGACCAGCTTAGAGTTATGGTCAAGAGCGGAAGCTCATTCATCAGTATGGATTACTTAAGTGCAGGTACTATAGAGCAGATATATCTTGCCCTCCGACTGTCTATTGCTAATGTATTGATATCAGAGGAGCTTCCGATAATTATTGATGATATATTTGTTACATATGACGAGCAAAGATTGCATGAAGCATTAAGCTGCATCGGAAAATATCTGAACAGACAGATTATTATATTTACAACGAATCTCAAGGTTCAGGATGTTTTTAATGAATTAGGTGTTCCAAGTTATTCTATCGCTCTGTAAGCGATTCGTGTGAACAATCGGATAGTTGGGATTGTAAAGAAATTAAAACAGCATCGTCATGGGAAGGTGCGGAATTTGAAATGAGGTTAAAAAATGGCTGATTACAAAGGGACTACTTCAGGAACAGGAGGAAATTCTGTGAATTCTTCTCAGAATACGCCAAAGAAAAGTGAACAGTCTAAGAATACAGAAAGTAAGACAGCACAGAGTAAGACGTTAGATACTGCTAAGAACCAATCTGATAAAGCATTAGAAAAAAAAGAAAAAAAGCGGGCAAAAAGAGACCGCAGGAAAAAAAGAAGAAGAGTACGCAGAATTATATTAAGTTATCTTCTGGTGATATTTATATTAGTTTTTGTTATTGGCGGATACTATGTGTATGAGAGGTTCGGCAAGGATTTTCTCGTGTATCGCGATGAGGCGATAGAGCTTGTTGCTGACTCTTCGCCGGATACCTTCAGACAGGATGAGACATCTATTGTTTATGATGCCAACGGGAAAAAGCTTCGTGGAGGTAAAAGGAGAGAAAGAGGTCTATTATAAGACTTATGATGAGATACCTGCATATTTTGTTGAAGCTATGGTTTCTGTCGAGGACAGAAGATTTTATGAGCACAAGGGCGTTGATTTTGAGGGTATAGCCAGAGCGGCATACATATTATTTCAGAATAATGGAGAGATAACACAGGGTGCCAGTACAATAACCCAGCAGTTGGCCAGGGGAATATTCCTTACCAAAGAGGTTAAGGATGAGAATGAAAGTAAAAAGCTAAAATATCTTAGAAAAGTTAAAGAGATATTCGTTGCTATGGAGATGGAGAAAAAGTATACCAAGCAACAGATACTGGAGTATTATCTTAATAACATATTCTTTGCTAACAGTTATTATGGTATCGGTGCGGCGGCAAAGGGGTATTTTAACAAGGAACTTGATGAGGTAACGGTGTCTGAGGCGGCATTTCTTTGTGCGATACCTAACAGTCCAAGCTATTATGACCCCAGAGCTAATTATGATCATACGATTGAACGACGTGATAAGATATTACATGATATGTATGATCTTGGATATCTCAATGAGCTTGAACTTGAGATGGCATTGGAGGAAGAGATTGAACTTGCTGAAGTAAAGAAGGTTAGTCATGATTATATTGAGACCTATAGTAACTTCTGTGCGACAGAAGCTTTGATGGAGGCTAACGGTTTCCGGTTCCAATATAAGTTTGATACCATTGATGAGCAGCACGAGTATAATAAGAGATATAGAGAAGCGTATGATGAGTATTACGCAAGTCTTTATACCGGCGGATACAGAATATATACATCAATTGATCCTAAGAAGCAGAAAATATTGCAGAACACAATAGATGATATTTTATCGGTTGATGAGGATAA
>CAJOLO010000259.1 GCA_905235345.1 uncultured Lachnospiraceae bacterium | reverse complement strand
TCTGTGTAGAGATCCTCAAATGAAGGATTGTACACGATCTCAGTTGTTCCTGTGATACCATACTTTGTCAAATCAATGTTTGCCATCTTGAATTACCTCTCTTCTTAATTTATATTTTTCAAAGGTTCGGAAAGCCATATCATCATTCTGCCATTTGGCAGAAGTCACTTCCTATATTCATCGGAATATAGCTACAAGCTTGTCCTTCCTTTGATTAAGTCACAAAACCGCACAACACTAATAGTATAATGATAAACGTACAATAAGTCAAGACAGGACTTGATGCATTTTGATTATTTTTCCATATATTTTTATTAATTTTTTTCACATTTTTTCATAAACTATTGCAAAATAAAATCATTACATATATAATGTCTTACTGATTGTATGTGCTTGAGAGGCAAGCCAATTCACAAGAAAAAATTTAAAAAGGGAGTATAGTCATGGGAAAAACTGAATCAAACTCATCCGGATGGCGCAGCAACAAATGGTTTCGTGCGGCAATTCCGGCATTACTGCTTCACTGCAGTATCGGTACTGTTTACTGTTGGTCAATCTTTAGTCAGGAGATTGCCGACTACATAGGATTTTCAAAGGGTGCTACTGAATGGGCATTTTCCTTTGCAATCTTTTTCCTCGGTATGTCTGCGGCATTCCTTGGAAATGTTGTTGAAAAAGATATTCATAAGTCATCACTGATCGCAACAATCTGCTTTGCATCAGGTATGGCTCTTACGGGATACTTCATTTACTATGGTGGTCAGCATCCCGGCAGTGCAGTGTCACTTGTTGGTATCTACTTAAGCTATGGTTTTATCATGGGTATCGGTCTTGGAACAGGTTATCTTTCACCGGTTAAGACATTGATGCTCTGGTTCCAGGATCGTAAAGGTCTTGCAACAGGACTTGCAGTTGCAGGTTTCGGTGCCGCTAAGGCTATCGCATCACCTATCATGCAGAGTATGCTTGAGAACTTAGGTGATGGCGGAATATACAAGATGTTCTGGATTCTTGCCGTAGTTTACTTCTGTATGATGTTTGTCGGTCATCTTCTTCTTAAGAAACCCGACGGATGGCACGAACCTTCCGGTAAGGAAGATAAGCCTTCTATCATATCAGTATTGAAGACCAAACCAATAACCAACTATATCGGAATCTGGTTAATGTTCTACATCAATATCACCTGTGGTCTTGCACTTATCTCACAGGAGAAGACGATCGTTAAGTGTATTGGTCTTGCAGCATCTGCCGGAATTATCTCAACCATCTCTGCCATCTTTAATGCAGGCGGACGTCTCGGTTTTTCCGCATGGGCTGATACCATGAAGGATCGTAATACTATTTACAAGTTAATCTTCGTCCTTTCAATCATATTTACAGCAATTATTATTATTACTCAGGGTATTAAGAATGGCGAAGGTAACGGATTATTGGTATTCCTTGTACTTGCACTTATCTTCGTTGTAAATGCAGGATACGGCGGTGGTTTCTCCAACGTGCCTACGCTCCTTTCCGACCATTACGGAATGGGAAGCATCAGTGCAATCCACGGTATTACACTTTCTGCATGGGGATTTGCCGGACTTACCGGTAATCAGGTAGCAACATATATCGTTAACCATTCAGGCGAATGGATTGAGCACGGAACTGATGCTGCAGGCAATCCTATCCTTGTGAACCCTGTTGGCTATCAGAATGTGTTATTCTTCACGATCGCACTTTACATCATTGCTTTGATTCTGTGTATGGTACTTGTAAAACCTACAGACAAGGCACTAGAGGCTAAGGCTGCCAAGAAAGCTAAGTAAGAGCGGGTTAGCACTTTACAAAATATTAATATAGGAAAATAAACAGGCTGAGTTTTAACCAAATCGTTAAAACTCAGCCTGTTTTATAGTAAAATATACATTTTTATACGCACCTTGACCTGAACAGTTACCATTATTCACACTCACGCTGCATACATGTTATTTTCCCTCCACGAACTCCCGAAATCTCGGCAACACACTCGCCACTTTTCCATACTCGGAAATATCAATCAACCCCGAATTGAAAAGACGTTCACGATAAGATGAAAACAAGGACGAACTTATATTAAGTGAGTCCCTTATTTCTTTTACGGAAGCAACATCATATTTGGATATCTCACGCATTATCTCTTTATCCTTTGCCGAAAGCTCAGACCATATTTTATTATAAGAATATTCTTTTAATATATAGTCATACTCCGGAAGAATCTCTGAAAGCTTCTTATCCTGATTATTCCATCTAAGATACCCCAGCATTTGAAAAGCATAGGAATATCCCTTTGTATATTTTGACATTTCAACGGATTCAGAATCACTTATTGCAAATATCTTTCGATATGTTTCCGAAATTAATATTTC
>CAJOLO010000258.1 GCA_905235345.1 uncultured Lachnospiraceae bacterium | reverse complement strand
CATCGAAGTGAATCACGGATCTTATAATGGTCACCCGGATGCCTGGGTAACCACAACCTATGATTCCCTTATCGGTATCGCCAATGGCGAACTTTCCGCCGATCGGCTCTTTATCAGCGGACAAATGAAAGTCACCGGCAACATCGCCAAAGGTGTCGAACTGAAGAAATTCCTGCACCCCAACAAAAAGCAGGAAGTCTCGGAATAAAGAATTAAAATATATCTATTTATAATGTATCTAGTGTGCTTGATCATAATAGCATTGAGGTAACAAAATGTTATCTTTCGATTGTTGATATATTTTATGCTGAGAAAACACATTTACACTCAATAATGGGTAAGAAATATTGACAAACGAAAATTAAAGTTGAATGTTGCTTTTGCGTTATTTAACGAATATCGGGGCGCTTATGAAAAAGAATATTATTATTTTATGTCTTTCAGTTATAATTGCAATGCTGAGTTTTGTTCCTATTAAAGCAATGGATTGTCATATCGAAGGTACAATTGATACTATTGTCGAAACACTAAATTTATATGGACAGATGTATTCAGACCTTGATAACAAAATCTTTCACGCGATTGATATAGAAAGTTGTACCTACGAAAAAATAAATAATACTACAGGTGCATATTCCTGTCACGTAAATGCAAGTACAGAAATGATCATATTTACAGATCAATTCAGAAATGCTAAAGTGTTACAAATTTATGGACTTGCTGATAACGGAAAACCCAAAAGAACAACATTCGATTGGGCTTTATATGCTACTACCCTCGCTTGTCAAAGTTTGTATATGCAAGATATTATTGACATATTCACCAATGCCTATTCCAATTTCTACTACGAAAACGAGGATATAACAATTGCGTGTGGATTAGACCCAGATTTTACGGACATATGGCATTATGTTATAAAAAATAAATAGTAACGTGACTCAGTCCTGGATTGCTATAGGACTGAGTGGATATATGATATGGTTATATAAATTGTGTAACTCTTTTCTCAAAAGTATCAAATGTCACTTGACGATTTCAGAGCAAATATGGTACAAATAATTAGAGGATTGAACAAGGTTTCCTACCGAATCCTCTCAGATAAGAAAAGAAAACATCGTATCACCGATCAAATTTACTTACTGTTTTCAATAGTTCTCTTTATATCATCATATCATTTTAGATATATAAAGTATTAATCATATTCTAAATTATATTTCTTTGTAATTAGGAAAATGTCATAGAGGTATAGACAACATGGAGAGTAAAGAAATAGCAAGGCAAAGAGTATTATCTCTAATCGATAGCCGGGAACCTTCCGCAGTTTGTGCCGAAGCGAAGTTTCATTTGAAACCGAATACAGTTCCTCGTTGGAGAAATGGAAGTCTCAGCACTTACATGAACATCCTGCCGGAGATCGCTAAAGAGTATGGCGTTACTACGGATTGGTTGTTGGGTGTGGAAAGTGATGTTGTTGTCCCCGATATGCTCGAAGTTCCTGTTGTTGGTGTCATTCAGGCTGGCTATCCTATAGAGAGTTTCGAGGTTCATGACGATACGGTTTCTATTCCTTACGATTTCAAACCATCCGGAGAAGTGTATGCCCTGAAAGTAAAAGGTGATTCTATGCTCCCTCTGGTTATGGATGGGGATATTATCATCTGCGAAAAAATATCCGACCGCTATGCCAATGGAAGAATCTGCGTTGTCACTGTCGATTACGAATCCACACTGAAAAAGGTTCGCATGGATTCTACCGGCATTTCTTTGATACCTCTAAATCCTTTATATAAAGAGCTGCGCTTCACCAAAGCGGAAGCGGCAAAGCATAACATTTCCATTCATGGTGTGCTCGTTCAGATGATAAGGAAGTTTTGATATGAAGAAGTTTTTGATTATTGTATTTTTGTGTTTAGTTTTAACACAGTCTGCCTTTGCTCAGAACAGTAAGGTTACCGTTTATGGCGACGAGGAAACTCATAAAGAGTATGCTTGTATTTGCGATTATTGCGGACAGTGTAATCAATGGTCGGGAAATTCCTGCTGTTTGGAAATCGAATACCTGAACCGGGAAGAACATAGATGGACGTATGCTATCGTTAGAGACCCGAACATTCAGGAAAAGGACTTAGGCAACTGGGCAAGTTGCTCAAGACCTAAGAATTTTGAACCTGATTACGAAAAGGATTTGCACAGCGGCGACATCCTCAAAGAACATTGCGCAAGAGAAAAGCTCCGTGAAAATTATCCGTGGCTTGCGGTGGATTGGAAAGTAAACGGAAGGTGTCTGATTAAAGGCAACGTTGCTACCGGAACCGGAGAGAAGATATATTACATTCCTGGCTGGCAGGGATATGAGGATATAAAGATTGATTTGGATTACGGTGAGCAATGGTTCTGCACGGAATGGCAGGCATATAAATCAGG
>CAJOLO010000257.1 GCA_905235345.1 uncultured Lachnospiraceae bacterium | reverse complement strand
ATATCATTATAATGAAAGCCTATCCACATCGGATACACATATTTTGATGGCGGCCAGTTCCACTTATGCCACATATACCATGCACTCATAATTGTTGCCACCGGTTCATCATCCTCTGCCGTAAATGAATCCAGATCTTCAATATCCACCATATAATCTACCCGGGGAAGCCAGACACTGGCTGCATAAGACTGTATATCATCACCAATATTCTTGGTGGTCTTCCGCCATAAAACTCCATATTTCATTAAGTTTTTCTCCTTTTGAATAATATTACTCTTCGCAAAACATTACTTATAATACCCTATAAAAATGAAAATTATGTGAAAACATTTAATTTTCTTCATTATAATAGCTTACATAATTACCTTCATGCTTCTTACTTATATAGGTTCCCTGATCTGCTTTCTTATACAGTTCGTCAAATGTAAGCTCATCATCAGGCTTATAAAATACAACACCCATACTTATACATATCTTGCGATCTTCAAGCTCCGGTATATTAATGTTATCAATATTATAAAAGAATCGATCTATTATCTGTTGTCCTGTCTTTTCATTGAGAACAGTCGGAGCGTAAGCAGCGAATTCGTCCCCGCCGAGTCGCATAACAATATCGTTATCCCTGAAGGATTTCTTCAGACAGTTAGCAATCTCAATAAGTACCTTATCACCAACACCATGGCCATAATTATCATTTATTGATTTAAACTTATCAGCATCCATAAGGCAGAACATTCCGCTTCTGCCTCCATCAAGCATCTCACGAATCTTAGCTTCTCCTCCACCCCGGTTCAAAATTCCCGTCATCCTGTCCGTTTCAGAAAGTATCTGTAATCTGTCACGCTGCCGTTTCTCCTCATCAATCACCTCAACTGCCAACATAACCCTTCTGAGAGTTCCATCGTCATTACGATCAATAGAAATAAATCGTGCACGATACCATGTATTATTCGAAGTCAAAAACTCCTGCGTCACGGTAACCATATCCGATAACCTCTCATCCAGTGTAGCAAAATCCAGAAAACTTTTCACATTTCTTTTAGAGCTTTCATCAATATACATATTCATTATAAGCTTCAAGGTATCCATTGCATGCTTCTGCTCATCGACGAGAAGTGCTCTCATAACCTCATTACTTATTATCTCCTCATAGGTATCCCAATTAAGATCGATCATATATGCAAAAGCATATATACTTGAAATTGCTTTAAGCTGTGTATTAAGGTTATCTCTTTCAAGACTTCTTTTATAAAGTTGCATTAAAAATACGATTGCCGAGCCTAATATTACAACTATTACAATTGAAAGAACAATATAAATTATAATTAATGATCTATACAGTGAATCCTCATTCATAACAAACAGTACATGCCATTCATTACCTATCTGTCTATTGAATACAGCATACCTGATACTGTCATATTGTACTTCGAAATAATTATCATCAGTAGAGAATAATGTGTCTGCAACAGAATCCCAGAATACTTCATCACCGTTTTTATATGATTTTCCATTATTAGAAACCAGAGAATGTGCGACAACCATACCATCGGAATCCAATACCAATGCATAATTTCTCTTTCCGTCAGGAACACTGTTCTCTGTTATCTTCTGAATCGTATCGAATCCAACGTCAATCGATACTACACTCTTACCATCTTTAAGCAGCTTACTTATAGTTATAATCGTACTTCCTGTATATTCATCAACATATGGGGAACCAAGTACAATCTCGCCATCTGCTTCTACCGCATCCTTATACCACTTATACTCATAGGGTGCAAAGTCATCTTCCGGTTTTCCTGCCATACCATCCAGATACTCACCGTCAAACACGCCATATACTCCGACCAGATTCTTATCTGATACATCGGAAAATGCATTCGACTGTATAACAAGATAACTCTCTATCTCCCTTAATGAAGCACCTTTATCCATCATATCTTCAATACTGTCAGCCGTAACATTAACTATATCGATACTCTCAGAAAGAAAATCATCGGTCTCCGTCGCATATTGAATAACATCCCGTTCCACCGAGTCTATAATATTCTGTTTAACACTGCGAAAATGCACATAAAAATCAAGACATAGGAATACCAATGCAATCATCAGAGCAATTAAAAATTTTTTGATATAATGTATAACACTCGTCAGTTTATTTATCATATATTCATTCCTCCGATCATACATGCATTTTCATTCATGCTGAATGGCGGCATCATATATTCCTTATAAAATGTTAATATGTAATATATCGAAGACCAACACTTTAACTTGTGTATCTATAAAAATTATAACACCATATGTAGAATTTCACAAGTGCTCTATATTATTCATACTAGTACACCGATTCTTAAATAACCGGACTGAATGCTTGCCTGCTTAACCTGACAGCACAGTTTCAAAAGCCTCAGCGTAGCCCGCTACGCCTGCGT
>CAJOLO010000256.1 GCA_905235345.1 uncultured Lachnospiraceae bacterium | reverse complement strand
TTTCATTTCCGACTCCGATACTTCTTTTCTATCACTACCACATAAATAACCATAAGCAGAATGCTCTCTAACATCACCCCAATTGTAGAGATGAGAATGTACGGAGAATTCTCTCCCGCCAGCAGCGGAATTCCGAGAGCGATAAAGATTACTCCAAATCCGATAAACAACTTTCCTACTGCACGATTATATGCTTTCACATCATTAACCTCAAACATCTCAGCATTTGCCCAGAATC
Source organism: uncultured Lachnospiraceae bacterium (assembly GCA_905235345.1). Taxonomy (GTDB): domain Bacteria; phylum Bacillota; class Clostridia; order Lachnospirales; family Lachnospiraceae; genus CAG-590. Next base: position 2,208 of record CAJOLO010000256.1, on the reverse strand, counting down.
CTGCCGCTTTTGTGGAACGGGAACGAAAAGCGGAAATTCCCCAACCTATAAACACCACACCACAAACTACCCATATAAGAAATGCAATCATAATATTTCCTCCATTTTATACGATTTTTCCGAATCTTTTTATCTTATACCCAATATATCAGTCAACAGAATTTACGGATTCTCTTTTTTACCATCTTCATTTAGTATCACAGACACATTCTTCTGAAATGCATTCCACAGGTCACATAATTCTGCCAGTTCCTGTCTTCCCTTATCCGTAATCTGATAATATTTTCTGGATATCTCTTTCCCCTTCGGCTCGCTCCATCTGCTGACGACCAATTCTTCGTCTTCTAAACGATAAAGAATCGGATATAGTGTTCCTTCTTTTAACGTGAACATGCCATTGCTTTTCTCTTTTAATTCACTGATCAGCTGGTAACCATACTTTTTACCATCAGATAGCAATTTGAGCACCAAGATTTCCAGCACACCTTTCTTAATCTGCTTTTCGTACTTGGGGTTCACTCTATCACCACCCTTGTATTTAGTATTACTAAGTACATACTATTACAAAAAATATTATATGTCAAGAAAATCTACGCTTATGCACAATTATTTCGTTACTATTCTTTCAAAAAAAGAAACATTTTTGTGATATTCTATTCCTGTCAATCGTTCTTATATTGAAAGATCTTTCAAACGAAATGCCAACAGGAGGAAAAAACAGATTGGAAGCGAAACGATACGAACAGCTTGTAACAAAATATATGGATACGGTTTTTCGCGTAGCAATCAACGGAACACAGAATATCAACGATGCGGAAGATATTGTACAGGAAACCTTCTTTAAACTGTTAAAAGCTGAGGATACCTTTCAGGATGAAGATCATATTCGAAAATGGTTAATCCGGGTCGCAATCAATGCATGCAAAGATATGTGGCGATCTCCTTGGACCACCCGGCGTATTTCCCTCGATGAAATCATTGAACAAGGCACCACGATTTCATCGGATCAAAGCGACCTATTTGATGCTTTGCAGAGATTGCCAACAAAATACCGCGAAGTCATATACCTTTATTATTATGAGGAATACAGTATTCGGGAGATAGCAGAAATCCTCTCCATTTCAGAGACTTCCATTCAGACCAGACTGTTGCGAGCAAGAAAGAAATTAAAAGAAGCTTTACGGAGGTGTAATTATGAATATTAATTTTAAATCTTATCATGAGATTGTTTCTGAAATACATGCTCCACAAGAGCTTGAAAGGAAGGTCTTAGATATGAAAAATCATATACCAGAAACAGAATACACAATGAAAAAAAAGAAAAAGTATGTCAAATACAGGAAATCCATTGCAGCCACCATTGCTATCTGTATGATTCTCCTGTGCAGCAATGGCATTGTTTATGCTACTACCGGTTTAGGTATCATTGACAATGTACGTATCTTTATTAACGGAAACTCTTACGAGGAAACCATGAAAGAACGCGTAATCGAAAATGGAGATAAGGAATATACCATCTCCGTAAATGACATCGAAATGGCTTCCTTTATTCTCACAAGCAACCCGGAAACACTTAATCAGATTATTCTTGCCCACAATAATAAAAGTGAAAATGAATTCAATGAAAAGAAACATATCTATTTGACCGTTCAATATGGAACGCTATTAGATGACGTAAATTATCATTCAGACGAAAACACGGAATCTAGCACAAATACCACAACTGTTTCTTCAAAGTCTGTCATGCATTATGATCCGGAACATAGCAGTTATCTTATATATGATATAACAGACGATTTTATAGACGGAATTGCGGAGGTTGTCTGCGGAATTAACAGTCAAAACATTCATTACACAGTAACAGGAACGATAGAGAACTATTCCATTGACATTAAAACAGAGTAAAAAGAACGAGATATCCGGTCGAAAAGGACGGGATATCTCGTTTTAATACAATATTTATCTGTTCTTCCTATCAAAAAAGATAATTCGGAATCATACTCAAAGCATATTTTATGTAGCTATGTCTGAATCTATTTCTGTAATTCCAGCAGAATATGGCCGGAACATTTTATTTGCTTATACGCAGACTATAACAACATCATCTTGATCAATGCAAGAATCAGTAAATGTGCCGGATAAAATATATAAAAGAACCACTTATGAATAGGATGTTTACTTCCTCTTTCTCCGTTATAGCAAAACTCT
>CAJOLO010000255.1 GCA_905235345.1 uncultured Lachnospiraceae bacterium | reverse complement strand
GGTACATAATGCACCAAAATACGGTGCATAAGTACCGGCGGCTCCAAAGCACCTGTTTATGGAATCTGTACAATATGTACAACCCAATACACAATATTAATAAGTTTCGCAATCACCTATATGATTATTTAGGTGATTCACGTGAACATGAATTCACGTTTGCAGATTCCCCCATAACTTATAAACCCTTTAAATCCCAAGATGACAAGGTCATAACAGCTGACCTTGTCATCATAATATCACATCTTCAATTATATCGCAAATTCTATCTCTGGAACAGCTGCAGCAGTCCCTCAGGTCTTGCATTGGATTTCGTAAGCATCTGTAGTGCACTCTGACTAAGAACATTCTGCTGCGTATACTCCGTAATCTCTTCAGCCATATCTGTATCTTGGATACGTGAAACAGCTCCGGTAAGATTCTCATTAGCAGTTTCCAGATTCGTAATCGTATAATCTAATCTGTTCTGATATGCACCAAGTGAAGAACGCACTCCTGAAATCTTAGATATTGCCGCATCAATCTTCTCTATAGCCTTATTGGCATATTCATGTGTATATATATTGATGTGAGAAAGTTCTAAAGATTCCGCTGTAGTCTTTGTTATATTTACATTAAATGTCTGTCCTTCATTATTTCCAACCTGTAAAACCAATGGTCCTGCCGATAAAACAGTAATATTAACGGGATCTATTGCTCCACTGTCGGGTGCGGCATCATACACCATCTTAAATCCATTCTTATCTGTTATGGTAATTCTGTTTCCCTGTGCATCTATAGTTGCCGTATCTTTAAAGCCTACTCTTTTTCCGCCATTATCGACAAAATCCACCTGGGCATCAGTTCCTCTTTCTTCCGTACCGTCTACACCAAGAAGAGCCTTTAATTCATCATTGGAGGCATCTATACATATATATTGCTTACTTCCGTATTCCTGAGTCGATAACTTACCGGATGTCAGATCCAGATCAACCCCGACCTTACTTGCAGCATCCCTGATACGCTCGTTGACTTCATCACCTGTCATACCTTCTGTAATCGCAACCGATAACCCATTAATCGTTACCGCTCCTGCCTGTTCCTTCGTTATCGTTACACCGGCACCCAATATGCTCATGACGTCCTCTGCCTGTGTTCCGTTACTCGTTATCTTAATTCCATACTCTCCCGGATCTATATCTCCGCCGATTTCAAAAATAGAGACCTTATCCGAATTAACCGGATCCACATACCCCTTTTTATTCAGCTCACCATTTAACAACTTTCTACCGTTGAATTCTGTTGTGTCCGAAACACGGTCAAGCTCATCCTCTAACTGATCAATCTCTGCCTGTATCGCATCTCTGTCTGTTTCATCGAAGGTATCATTGGCAGCCTGTACGGCAAGCTCCCTCATCCTCTGGAGAATAGAATGCACCTCATCTAAAGCTCCCTCCGCAGTCTGTATGACCGATATACCATCATTGGCATTATCCGTAGCCCTGTCAAGTCCGCGAATCTGTGCCTTCATTCTCTGTGAAATCGCTTTAGCTGCAGGATCATCCGAAGATTTGTTTATCTTATATCCCGAAGATAATCTTTCCATCGACTTGGTAAGATTATTATTGATAGTATTAAGATTATTATTGGCTGTGTAAGCCAGTGCATTATGATTAAGTCTCATACCTTCACCTCATTCTTTCTCATGTATCATTAAGCCATATATCCGATCTTTTCAAGTCTGCTCCCGGGAAAGCTGTTATTCCCACCCACATTCCGAAACGGGAAACATCTCCTTAAAATGTTATATTTTAATTATCGGACACAACCCCCATCAACTTTATAGCTGTCAGAAGTTGTTTTGCAACTCTGTATAGCTTTGCAGTCTCGACATTTTCTCTGCCATCCTCCGCATACTGTACCGGTCTTGTTCCGTCAAGTCTGATATCTTTCACCTCAAGTCCTGCCTTAGCAAGTGTAGAACGAAGTGTCAGCTCGTTGTCCTCAAGTCTCCTCTGTCCTTCTTCATCCTCAGTTACTATATAACCCTCAGCCTGATTATCTGTAACATGTACATAGGCCTCCAATTCCCCATACCTGTCAGTATTCATGGTCGCCCTTATCTCTCCGGTTCCTCTTCCGTCATGAAGTATTGAAACCTTCATAATACTAACTTCATCATTCACCACCAGGGGCACCCGGAACGCATCCTGCTCAACCGCGCGTAATGCAATAGGCATTCCCGCATTAAGATATTTCAGTGACTGAATATCCTTAGCCGTAATCGTACCATCTGTTTCCTTATCATGTACCTCCCGGGAAAGTGTTGCCCGAAGTTCCTCAAGCCCGTACATTACATTCTCTTTACCTTCGAGATTATCAAGAACTCTCTCCTCCTGTCTTGTTATCCTGTCTTTTGCCTCCTTTGACAATCCACTCTTTAAGTCATGCATCATACCATAGATGCCATCCTGTCCAAACATAACC
>CAJOLO010000254.1 GCA_905235345.1 uncultured Lachnospiraceae bacterium | reverse complement strand
TAATATGATGCCAAGGTCAAAAGGTAAAAATGTGCTTGTGCTTGCACAAATGCACATTTTTATCTGAGGACCGCTAAAACATGAGCAAGTAGCAATTTATGTAGTAAATATGCGGATTGAGAATGTTTTTAGCACGACGAGAATTGCGTAGCAATGTAGTCGTGCGTAGGCATCAGTTGGGGGCAAAATACCTTTTGACCCCAACATCTTAATATATATGTAACAGAACTGCCAGGTAAGTTGGCAAAGCCGACTCGAATCAGACATACAAGATTTGCAAGCGAGTCTCGACTTGCAAGAAGAAAGGTGTGTAATGTATATATAGGTGGGTTCTGATACATATGACAGATGTAAATGGAGGTAGAGTGTTATGAGGAAACGCAGATTGATGGCAGTAGCGATGGCATTTTCGATGGCAGCATTTATTTATTCACCTGTGCAGGCGGCAGGATATTGCGTAAATGGAAACAACTGTCAGACCGTAGTGGGTGGCAATTGCATTAATGGCGATTCGGTAAATCAGATATTGAATAGTATTAATTGCAATAATGGAAAATGCACAGACACAAATAACAGCTGCAATACACAAAATGGTGGAAACTGCAGTGATTCAGGCAGTAACTGTAATACATTAAATGGAGGTGATTGCACAAATCCTGCAAACAGCTGCAACAAAGCAAACACTCCGAATGTCAAGGAAAATACTGATAATAATTCGGGAAGTCAGAGCAACTGCAGCCGGAATGGAAATACATATAAGATTGTTATTGGTGGCAATTGCGGGAATGTAAGTTCAGGAAATAAGCAATCTTCAGAGGACACCGGCAATAATGTGGCGGGCGCAAGTGTAGGAAATGGGCAAAATCAGACAGGGAATACATCGAATGGAAACAGTTGTTTACCGGGTGTCGTTCAGAAGTATATTTCAGACAGTAGTTCTTGCGGTTTAAAGTCGTCAGATACAACAGCGAAAAAATCCGATAATAAATGTCAGTCATCATCAAAGAGCAACAATGTATGTAAGCCGGAGGCACAGGGAAGTAATGCATGTAAGTCAACGACACAAGGTAGCAGTGCGTGTAAACCGGAGACGCAGGGAAGTAATGCATGTAAGTCAACGACACAAGGTAGCAGTGCGTGTAAACCGGAGGCACAGGGAAGTAATGCATGTAAGTCAACAGCACAGGGAAACAACGCATGCAAGCCGACGACACAGGGGAATAGCACATGCCAACCGATAACACAGAGAGGCAGTATATGTAATCCTATAAAGCAGGGTAAGGTGACGCAGAGTGTTGACACACAGACATCGACTTCTGAAAATACAGAGCAGCCAACGTCACCGAAACCAGCTTCCGGAAATACAGAGGAACCGACTACACAGGCTCCAACAACAGAGCTGCCTTCTACAGAGCAGGAAAGTACGACTGAAGAGGAAGCACCTGTGGATACAGCAACCGGGAACGACGTTGCAGTAACAATGAGCGAAGATCAGGCATCAGCCGCAGGTCAGGTACTTGATCTTGTCAATCAGAACCGCTCGGCATCAGGACTTCATACACTTCGGCTTGACGCAGACCTTTGCACGGCTGCACAGATAAGAGCCAATGAGATTGTGACTTCATTTTCTCATACGAGACCCGATGGCAGAAGATTCAGTACCGTGCTTACAGACAACGGGATACGTTTTACCGCAGCAGGAGAGAACATTGCATGGGGACAGACATCACCTCAGCAGGTAATGACGGCGTGGATGAACAGTGACATCGTGCCAATATCATGAATTCGACATATACGAAATTGGGTGTTGGTCATGTGACGGTGAATGGCATACAGTATTGGGTACAGTTATTTTCATATTAGTGTAGAACTCCCGGGCAGATTTAAAAAAGTTTGCCCGGGAGATTTTTATTTGTAGCGATTTTAGGCAAAGTGTGGTAAAATATATCTTTAGTTATTTACAATAAGGCTAAATACTAATTAACAATACAGAGAATTGAGGTGATAAGACATGTATGATTGTCCTGCGTGTGGAGGAAATCTGAAATTTGATATTGATTCACAGCAGCTGTTTTGCGGATACTGCAATGCAAAGTACGACCCGTATCAGATTACAAAGGATAAAGACGGAGAGGAACAGACGGATTATGAGGTTACGGTGTTTACCTGTCCGCAGTGTGGAGGAGAGATACTCAGTACAGATAATACTGCAGCGGGATTCTGCAGCTTTTGTGGTGCGTCAACAATATTAACAAGCCGCATAAGCAGAGAGAAGAAACCGAATTTCATTATACCATTTAAGAAGACTAAGGAAGATTGTAAGCGTGAGTATCAGAAGCTGATGAGAAGATTTATATATGCACCGGCTAAGCTTAAGAATACGGATCAGATTAATGGTTTCCGGGGTATATATATGCCTTACTGGGTGTACTATTTTTCTCAAAAAGGAACAATTAAGCTTAATGGAACCCAAAGCCACAGAAGTGGTGATTATATTATAACCGAACACTATAATCTGACGGGAGATCTCGATGCGTATTATAAGGGAATATCATATGACGGTTCTTCTTCATTTTCCGACAGAATAAGCGAGAGTATTGCACCTTTTGATGTGAAGAATATGAAAGAGTTCACGCCATCTATGTTAAGTGGATTTTATGCAGATACAACAGATATTGGTAAAGATTTATATATCTATGATGCAGAGGCTATCGCCAATGATGAGACAAAGGAGTTTATCAAGAAGGAAAAAGCATTTAAGAAATACGATATTAAGATGCCGAGTGATATAAGCAGACGATTTAACACTAAAACCGAGTCGGTTGACATGGCTTGGTTTATGTCATATAAAAATGGTGACAGGGTGTCTTATGCAACGATCAACGGGCAGACCGGAAAGATATTCGCAGATCTGCCGGTATCTATACCTAAGTACCTTGCAGGAGCAGGCATATTGGCGATTCCGATATTTATACTGCTTAATATGTTTTTGACGATTATTCCGACCACGCTGGTATCTGTTGTTGCAGTTATTGCCGCGATTGTGGGAATTATTTATGCAGTTGAGCTTTCCAAGATTGCAAAGAAAGAAAATGATGAGGATGACAAGGGAAAGCAGGAGGCTAACAGGCTGGCAAGAATCAGAAAAGAGAAAGAGGAAAGAGAAGCTGCGAGGGCCGCGGGTGTTGATGTACCGTATGTCTATACCAATAATAATAAACAGAAAAAGAAAAAAGAAAAAAAAGAGGGGAATAAGAAAACTATACTGTTCATAATGATTATGCTGATGATGACCTTGTCTGTAGTAGCACAAGAGTTACATGATAGTTTGGATATGCTCGATGTATCAGGTGGCGGTCTGGAAATTGGAATCGTTCTTTTGTCATTAGTTACAGCTATTGTTACATATATAAAAAACAGAAAAGACATAAAAAGGATTGATGCAAAGAAAGGCTTTTCCGCTATCTTGTGGATAATAATTTCAGATGTTCTTGCGATAATCGTCGGAATAATGGCACCGGCTGAAGACATATATTATTATGTTATGGTTATATTGATGCTAATATCAGTCGGAGTTACACTTATCGACCTGATCGGATGTTACAATATATTTGCTACAAGAAAATTACCTCAGTTCGATTATCAGGGAGGTGATGACAATGCGTAAGGTACATGGAATTTTTGAAATTGATAAAAAGCATAACATAATTAACCTTGTCTTGTGTTGTCTTGTGTGTATTATGGTAGCAATATTACCATATAAGGTGCATGCTTCCGATATACCGGAAGATGGCGAAGATATAAGTCAACAGGTTGAGCAGCTGCAGGATACCTCGGAAACGGCTGAATACGAGTATGTCAATCCTGATTCGGGATACAGAGCATTTATCGAGGATGATGCACAGCTGTTGACGGATTCGGAACGACAGACACTGCTTTCTGAGATGGAGAAGATTACGGAATACGGTAATGCCGTATTTAATACTGTTGATGTCAACAATGGCACTGCAGACAGTTATGCAAGCGGATATTATCACTATAAATTTGATAATGCAAGCGGAGTACTGTTTTTAATTGATATGGATAACCGTAAGGTCCACATATTCTCCGATGGCGACATATATAAGACCGTTACGAAATCGTATGCCAACGTTATCACTGATAATGTATATCAGTATGCTACAAACGCTGATTACTATACCTGTGCTTCCGTGGTGTTTTCGCAAGTGTACGACTTATTAGAGGGAAGGCGTATCGCACAGCCGATGAAGTATGTGAGTAATGTGCTCCTGGCAATAGTGATTTCATTACTCGTTAATTATATAATTGTAAGAACATATGCCAATGCACACACCCCTTCAAGACAAGAACTTCTAAAAGGAGTGTTTGTAGATAAGAAGCTTACGGGTGCCCAGGCGGAATTCAGTCATGAGACCAGAAAATATGATCCTATTGAAACCAGCTCCGGAGGAAGTTCCGGAGGAGGCGGAGGCAGCGGTGGCGGTGGAGGAAGCTCCGGAGGGGGCGGCGGTCACAGCTTCTAATAAATTAATTGTATTTAATGATGGCAGGTAGAAATAATGGCTAAGCAGATGACGGAACTGGAAAAATACTATAACAAATTCAACGAGGATAAACGCCTGCTTTCAAGACACGGGCAGGTAGAATATATTACCTCAATGAAATACATCCACTCAGTATTAACGGAATATGATCAGCCTAAGATAATCGATATAGGTGCAGGCACAGGAAGATATTCGGTGGCACTTGCCGAGGAGGGATATGATGTTACGGCGGTGGAATTGGTAAAGTATAATCTGGGAATACTAAAGAAAAAAGGAAGCACGGTCAAGGCATATCAGGGTAATGCAATGAATCTTAAGCGGTTTGAAGATGAGAGTTTTGATGTTGCTTTACTCTTTGGCCCCATGTATCATTTGTTTTCTCATGAGGACAAGCTAAAGGCTCTGTCGGAAGCCAAGAGGGTGACTGTGACAGGCGGCACTATATTGGTGGCGTACTGTATGAATGAGTACTGTGTTCTTATGTATGCATTTAAGGAAGGTCATTTAAAGGAGTGTATTAATGAAGGACGCCTTACAGAGGATTTTCACTCCGTGTCATCGGATAAGGATCTTTATGACTATGTGAGGATTGAGGATATTGACCGGCTGAATCAGGAGGCAGGACTTTCAAGAGTTAAGATAATATCACCCGACGGACCTACTGATTATATGCGTTCTGTAATAAATGCCATGGATGACGAGACATTTAATGAATATATAAGATATCATCTGTC
>CAJOLO010000253.1 GCA_905235345.1 uncultured Lachnospiraceae bacterium | reverse complement strand
ACTGTAATCTCCACCTTCCATCTGTGTCCGTGAAGATTACTGCATTTTCCCTCATATCCTTTCAAAAAATGTGCACTGTCAAAGCAGGCACTCGTCTGTAATGTATACATATTCTTCTCTCCATTGTCATCTGATTTTTTACAACATGATACATACACCATAGGACATAACATAAAAGGACACATGTACAGAACTTAAGCCATACATGATGTCCTTAAAAGCCCTGGTTTTATTTATAGACAGGATGGTGCAAACGAACTGTCTTATATAATTATATTTATTTACTAGTACATCGTTCGCAAAATAACTGGACTTAATGCGAAGGATGCTTGCCTGACAGTGCGGTTAACGCAGGCGTAGCGGGCTACGCTGAGGCTTTTGAAACTGTGCTGTCAGGTTAAGCAGGCAAGCATTCAGTCCGGTTATTTAAGAATCGGTGTACTAGTTCTGCAAATTCATAGATTATGTAAACAGAGAAACATTATTCACATGCTTATCATTCACGTATCTGACTGATCTATATTGCAAGAATTCTTCTTACCTCTTTCTCCATCTCACTCTTGTCACATACCGTATCATGAAGTATCTCAGCACTTCTGATATCCTCTATTGCCTGCGGAATCTTAACTCCGGACAATTTATTAAGCTCATCAACAAGCTCAAAATCCGACTGTGAGCTATATGAAGGATCAATTGCCTCCATAACACTTCTTGTGAACTTATAAGGACTTGCCGTTGATGCAATTACAGTCGGTGTATCGTCCTTGGTGTCTGCCTTATACTTCTCATACACAGTAGCCGCAACTGCTGTATGAGTATCCATTATATATCCGTCAGATTCATATACACGCTTTATTGTTGCCGCCGTCTCTTCCTCGCTGGCATAATTTCCGTAAAACTCTGAAAGCTTTTCTTTCATCTCCTGTGTTATCTCATATCTTCCTTGTGAATTAAGAGCATTCATAAGTTCAACATCTTTTGCCGAATCATCTCCTGCAATACGGTAAATAAGTCTTTCAAGATTGCTGGATATAAGAATGTCCATGGATGGTGATGTGGTAAGAATGAATTCACGATTCTTATCATACACACCCGTCTCAAAGAAATCATAAAGTACCTTGTTCTCATTGGATGCACATATGAACTTTGCAATAGGAAGTCCCATCTCCTTTGCGTAATATGCGGCAAGGATATTACCAAAGTTACCTGTCGGAACAACCACATTAATCTTATCTCCCGCCTTAATCTCTCCATTTGCCACAAGACGAGTGTAAGCATACACATAATAAACCATCTGCGGAACAAGACGTCCTATATTGATAGAATTAGCTGATGAGAACTGATATCCCTTATCATCCATCTCTTTAGCGAGAGCCTTATTGTTAAACATATTCTTAACACCGGTCTGGGCATCATCAAAGTTACCGATTATACCAATAACGGATGTATTATCACCCTTCTGTGTAACCATCTGTTTCTCCTGAATAGGACTTACACCATTCTTAGGATAGAACACTATTATCCTGGTTCCCGGAACATCAGCAAATCCCGCAAGAGCTGCCTTTCCCGTATCTCCGGAAGTAGCCGTAAGGATCACTATATCATTCTTAACATTATTCTTCTTAGCTGAAGTAACAAGAAGATATGGCAGAATAGAAAGCGCCATGTCCTTAAACGCTATAGTCGAGCCGTGGAAAAGCTCAAGATAATTGGCACCCGCACGTCTGGTAAGCGGTGCGATCTCAGGTGTATCAAACTTCTTGTCATAAGCACTGTTGATACAATGCTTTAACTCATCCTCTGTGAAATCCGTAAGCATTCTGCTCATAACCTCATATGCAACCTGCTGATAATTCATCTTAGCAAGCTCATTAAGATCGACTGAAAGCTTCGGAATGGAATCCGGTACATATAATCCTCCGTTATCCGAAAGGCCTTTAAGTATCGCCTCCGATGCTGTTACCGTATCGTTACTGTTTCTTGTGCTCTTGTACATTACTGACATATATTTATTCCTCTCTTCTTAATTATTATCAAGTAAGTGATTGTGAAACGCATCATACTTTTATTGAAGCTCTAATCTGCTAAATAAACTTCCATAGTTTTCTTTCCCCAATTAAGGGCTTCTTTATGCGTATAAAAAAACAAATCTATTCTGTTTCCGTTAATTGCACCACCCTTATCCTCTGCAACATATACCTGCCCGTTAAATACGACCTTCGTTCCAAAAGGAATAACATTCGTATCAACAGCTATAGTCCGGTTGGTAGTCGGCACAGTGCCGCTCGCTGTACGATTATGTCCTGAATATATTCCACAGCATATCTTACAGGTACAATATGCGGTTATCACAAACTTTCCCAGACTCTTACCATGGGACGATGCATATACAGGTTCTCCTTTTTTCCCGCCTCTTGAAGCTGTATCTCCACTACCCGTATCACCGGTATTCAAACTTAATATGTATTGATTATATCTCGGTGACTGACGCAATATATCGTTTACCATAGCTTCCTGAGCTTGTTTTCTCTTTTGCTCTTCAGCAATCCTTACTGCTTCATCTGCTTTCTTTTTCTCTTCTTCCTTCTGTGCCTTTAATTCTTCATAAGCAATCCTGTCAGCAGTCCTCTCAGCCATAGCAGTCAGATTATTGACAGTACGGATCTCTTCCATACGCTCGTTTTCATAATAATTATCCCAATAATCCATCTTAGCGATCACCATACTTCATTGCATCATAGCTTACCTTTTTCACCTTATCCATTGTGCATTCCGTATAGTTAAGATTCGTTGCTGCAACGGACACACTCGAAAGCTTTCCGGGAACCTCTCCGGCTGTGACAATAACCCTGAACCCAAAGAAAAAGATTATTCCGGCAATAACTACAAGTGCAATTATTCCTATAATTGTTTTAATATTTATCTTATCTTTCATAATCTTTTGCCTCTCAACAGATAAAATAAGCTTAAAAATCATCCGACATACATTAGGATTATATGTGTTTTATATACAAAGGTCAAGTGGTATATTCAGAGATTTTACCTGAGACAGCCACATTATCATATATACTCCTATAATTTTCCGGAGATAATGCCTTTATATAGTTCTTCGTATATCTTTTATGAATCCCTTTAGCTGCAAGTATATCGACAGCCTTATTATAAGCAATTGCAGCTGTAATCGCATCATCATACCTGCCGACAAGATAATTACCCCTGATATGTATCACGCATTCATACTGTTTCTTTACCCCATCCTGTACTTCGGTCACACCTGCATATTCATTGATTATCTTAATATTTTCATACCTGTAATCGTCTTCATTATGGTTAGCAAATATATAGTCAATACCCTTCTTTGCATAATTCTTAATGCCATATCGTGACAATATATTATACTGGCTCCCATAATCACATATAAAATAATAGCCTCCCCTTACCTGGATCTTATGCTCCGCATAAAAGAACATATCTTCTCTGTCAAAGATCAGCCATTTATCCGGTGTAAAGTAATAATAGAAAAATCCCGTCTGTAGATATATAGGCGTCTTAAACATAATACCGGTATTGCGGTAATTGAGCAATATAACAAATTTTTCAAAACTGAGCGAAAAAGAGCCGTCATAATCCTCTAATTCATATTTCCTGTCCTTGATAATCTCTCCGGCTTCTTCGTATGCCCTACCTGCAGCCATTTTTGTATCGTAACTTCCAAGACTAATATGTTTCCCTTTAATTGTCATTGAACTTCTGTAATATAACTCGCCATTTTGTTTCTTTGCGGTTGAGACTCCCGGATATCCTTTCATTCCTTCCTCCTAATAAGTAATTGCGAAACTCCGATTTACATTTTTCTCAAGTTTAATTGGTTTTCGCAAAATGCCGGTTCGTGCAAGCACGACCGTCTCTTTGCTCATTATATCATGTCCATAAAAAAATAAAAATAAAATATTTGAACTTTATTATTATTATGATATAATCCATATATGTGACCTGGCCAAATGATCGCGGCTGCAAAGCGGAAACGCTGCAGGTGAGGAAAGTCCGGGCTTCATAGGGCAGGGTGCCGGATAACGTCCGGTGGAGGCGACTCCCAGGCTAGTGCAACAGAAATATACCGCCAGCTCGTCTGGTAAGGGTGGAAAGGCGAGGTAAGAGCTCACCGCTGTTCCGGGTAACGTAAACCCCACTCGAAGCAAGACCGAACAGAGAACTATGTGGCTGCCCGTCACGTTCTCGGGTAGGTCGCTTGAACCTGTTGGTAACAGCAGGTCTAGACAGATGATCATTCAACGACATAACCCGGCTTATCGACCAGGTCACATATAACAGAAATACTAAATCAAGATAAAGAAAAAGGAAGCTTTGACAACTGTCATAAGCTTCCTTTTTCTTTATCTTGCCATTACTCAGCACGGTTTATTATTGATTTATTTTCCTGCCAGTAAATACAATAACTGATCAGCCTGATTGACATGTCAGGATATTTCTCAATCAACTCCTCCTTCGTATACGCACAAGAACTGACCTCCGCCATTATAGTACGTATCTCCCATATCACATCCTGTCTCGATTGCTCGTCCATCAATGAAAATATATACTTGCTCTTATACGGAAGGTGTGCATAAATATCTTCGACCATCGTATCCACCGAAACATTCTGATTACGATAATCATCAATCAGATCAAATACTTTACATTTCTCATCGTCCGGTATTCCGGCATGTCTGGCTATCAATATTGAAGCCAGCTCCTCAATATTATCATTCTGATAACCAAACTTCTGAATATTATAATCCGCAAAAATATCAACAAGCATCTCAAAATGATGTCTTAACTGATACTGCGGAAGCCCCGAACAATAATCTGTAAGCTCATCATGTATTCCATTCTCCTCATCCCAATATATCAAGGCATACACCCAATACACAAGGTAGCAGATCATAATATCTTCTATACCATCTTTCTTATCGGAAAAAGCGAAGGCTGATTTGAGCTTAACACCCAGGCTTTTGAAATCAGCTTCTGTCAACGTCATATCACTAATCAATCTGATACGCGGTATCTGTTCTTCAAAATACGATTTCATCTGCGGTAAATCAATCTTCTTTCCTGATGTACCCATATCCAGCCCTCCTTAATTATATTATTGTATTACAACCCGCCATACAGCCATACTGTACAAGAATATCATGTCTGCTTCATAGTTATAAAGCAGACACATCCTTAACTTTGTCCGACAATCACAAAAAAGTATATAAAATTTGTGCATAAAAATTATTAATCCATCTTCATTATAGCATATACAATTTTCTTTGTCACTATTTTGCACAAAATTTTCCGTGAAAATCATTATCATTTAACAATTTTCAAGTCTCGTCCTCCGCCTGTGCATAATTTCAAAGCAATAATATTCACTGTCCGAAACATGTTTTCCATAAAAATATAATATAACAAAGAAATACTTGTTTACATAACATCAAACCGGAAAACAACTTCCACCTACAAACTCCCGAAGAATACTGTTATTGGGAATATTCTCAGAGCTGACTCCGAGAAAATAATCCAGGAACTTCAACAATCTCTTAGCCTCCTGATATTGTTCACTTTCTCTTGAAATAGCGAAAAGCAGCGGTTCAACATGAGGTTTAATAACAGAAAGCTCATATATCAAAGCAGAATTGAACATCACATCCGCCTCCTCCTGATATGGGAATATGTTCTGCTCCTCTCCGCGTCTTACCGAATCCCACATGGCAATAGTCTTTTCAGCACTATGGCCTCTCGTTCTTGCATCTCTCACAATCCTTCTTATAAGTCGTCCGTCAGTTGTTGAAATCCTATTATGTTCATCAATATTCAACTGCGTAAGAGCACTTATGTATATCTTGAATTTGCTTTCATCAGGCAGCAATTCAGTCATCTTCGGATTAAGACCATGTATTCCTTCAATAACAAGAACATCATTCTTCTTTAACTCTATTACATTACCCTTATATTCACGCTTACCTTCAATAAAATTTGTCGGCATCGGCACGGTCTCGCCATTCAAAAGCCTTACCATATCCTCATTAAACTGTTTGACATCAACCGCTTCCAGACACTCAAAATTATAATTGCCGTCCTCATCTCTCGGTGTATATTGTCTCTCAACAAAATAATTATCCAATGCTATAGGATGAGGATTAAGCCCCATGGCTTTAAGCTGAATACTCAGTCTGTGAGAAAATGATGTCTTTCCTGATGAACTTGGTCCTGCAATGAGAACGAATTTCTTATCCTCTTTCTTAATCTGCTCCGCAATCTTAGCTATATTCTTCTCCTGCAGTGCTTCCTGAACTAACATCATATCCGCAATCTGGCCTGAAGCAATGGCATCATTTAATCCGCCAACAGTATCCATGCCAAGCATTACTCCCCAGTCATCTGACTGCTTAAGCACTGAGAAAAGCTTATGCTGAGGCTTGAACTCAGGCACACTCTCAGGATCATTACGATCCGGCAATTGCAAAACAAAGCCATCATCATATTGATACAGTGAAAAATATTTCAGATAGCCGGTTGATGGAACCATAAATCCATAATAATAATCCTCAAAGCCATCCAATATATATGCATTGGTGTTGGAAGCCCTGCGATACTTGAAAAGCTCTGCTTTATCATTTCTGCCCTGCCGCTCGAAACGTTTAATAAGATCATACGTCGGATATGTCTTCTTCTCAATAGGAATATTCTCATCGACCATCTCACGCATACGTTCTTCAACCTGTTTTAACAGTTCATCAGTCACCTTAACATTCTTATTCACATATTCACAATATAATCCTTTGCTAATAGAGAACAGTACCCTTATCTTTCCCGATGTACCGCTTCTTTTAGCCACATCACGAAAAGCCTTCATCATAAGTAAAGTCATGCTTCTCTTATATGTTGAATTACCAATCTTAGTAGCCGTGGTCAGGAAACTGATTACCGAATCCTCTTCCACCTTCTTAAACAGTTCACAAAGATGCCCGTTCCTGTATGCCAACACAATTTCACCTTTATCCGGTGAAGTACCATATAATCCGGCTATCTCTTCCAGTGTTGTTCCCTGTTCAACCTCATAAACATTATCTTCTATCGTTATCTTTACCATACCTGCTCTCCTTTAATATTCAAGACTCGCTTATATAGCAACTTAATTTGTCACACAACTGCAACCGGACATCCCGTATCAATAGGCAGAATCTCTACGTCACTGCATTGTTCCTTAAGATATCCCGTAATATACGGTGTAAATATATGCTCAAGCCCGTAATGCGTGGCATCAATAACAGTCAATCCCATATCAATGGCATCAAGTCCCGGATGATGTCCGTAATCCCCCGTCAGATAAAGTTCATATCCAAGTCTTCGTACCGTATCAAGCTCACTTTTACCTGAACCCGGAAGTACCGCTATCCTGTCAAACACCTTATCAGCAATTGATTCATCCTGATAAAGCATAACAAATGAAAGTCCGAATCTTTCCTTAACATACTCCGAAACTTCTTTAGCTGTCATCGGTTTGGGAAGTCTTCCGCCGCGTCCCATCCCTTCAATATCATCAGATTCAAATACAAGAGGTTCTGTATCCGTAAGATTGAGATATTCCGGTCCCGCTGCCAGCTCACCCATTCCTCCAACCGTATCAAAATTAGTATGCATAGCATAATAAGAGATACCGTGTTCCGCCAGAGTCAGCACTTTCTCGGATACAAAATCATCCTCATTAACCTTCTTAATGGATGAGAATATAATCGGATGATGAGTGACAAGCATATCAACATTATTCTCCACGGCAAGTCTTACGACCTTTACTGATGCATCGAGAGATACCATAAGCTTCTTGATCTCTTTATCCCTTCTGCCAACCAAAAGACCTACATTATCCCAGTTGCTTGCATATTTTTTCGGAGAAAGCTGCTCAAGATATTCTATTACTTCACCGCATTTCATATTACACTCTCCTTTTGTAATGCTCCTT
>CAJOLO010000252.1 GCA_905235345.1 uncultured Lachnospiraceae bacterium | reverse complement strand
TACATTCTTCATGGAGGCTACGCTTACCTGCCCGGTCATGAACTGATATAGTCCCGGCAGATTCTTGATCTCACATCCCGTCTCCTTACATATATTAAGTATTTCTCTTCTGTCTTCGGCTGAAGCACTTGGGATTGCTACATATATCTTTTCTATGGTGTATCTCTCAACTGCTTCGAAGATACTCTCTACTCCTCCCACAATAGGAACCCCGTCGATGTATCGGTTCCATTTATTCGGGTTATCATCTATCATACAATACACCCGTTCGTTAACTTTATCAGTGTGCTTGATATCTCGAAGGATCATCTGCCCGGCTTCTCCGGCTCCTATTATCATTACCCTTTTATATAATGTACTATCATCACTTAGCTGCCCTCTCAAAAGAAGAACGAATCTGTATGCGAATCTTACTCCTATAACAAAAATAAACTGGAATACTGTACCGAATACGAAGTATGATCTGGGCATCGAGCCAAAGAACAGGTTAATACCTACGACATTATATATAAGTGTGACACACGTTGCCAGAATAGTTCTGTACAGTTCATTATAGCTTGCGAATCTCCATATACTCTTATATAACTTGAAACACCAGAATATGATAATTGAACCCACTATGTAGAACGGAATAAAATCTGCATACCGTGCCATATATTCCCCCGGAATTAAACCAAAGGCATCAAATCTTAACCATAACGCCATCAGAAAGGACGCTGCTATGGCAATTGCATCATATATCACGAGTATAGTTGTCACACCGTGCCAATGCTCGAATGAGAACCGTTTGCTCTCTTTCTCTGAAATGTTTTCTCTATTGTTTTCTTCTCTCATAGACATCTAACTCCCACTAATCCTATGCAAAGGACTTTTATTATATAATGACACAACTTATAAATTATCACATATAAGGAATAATTACAAGATTTTTTTCTTCATTTGCAATAATTGGATATGATATGTGATAGTTCAAGTATAAAAATACGGCGGATCTGAAAAATCCACCGTATATACAATCAACCCTTATTCAGCTGTCTTGCATTCAAAAGATCTATATCTGATATACAATCTAATAACTATTTAAATGCCGGGTCTGTCGGATCCCATGTCTGTCCTGACTTTAACTTCTTTGCCTCCGGTTTATCGAAGGGACCCGGATTCTTCTTATTATTATATATTACAACCTCAGTTCCGACCTTACAATTATCATATATCCACTTGCAATCACCCGCCGCCATTCTTATACATCCATGGGATGCCATAGTTCCAAGCTTGTTATATGCAGCTGTGTTTAAGGACTTGTTGTCATTCTCTCTGTCGTAATAAACTGAATGGAACAGAATATCATCTGTAAGATGCATACTCCACTGTCCCCAGCAAGGACCCATCAATTCATGCCATCTTAACTTATCTTTAATAGTGAATTTACCCGTCGGTGTATCCTTTCCCGCTGAGCATACAAAAGCAACAACAGGTATTGTATATCCCTTCAGACCATCCTTTGCATATACCGTTACGCAGCTTCCGGTACGATTGGCTCTGATCTTATATGATTTCTTCTGCTGCTTGGTAAGCTTCTTTCTGACATCCTGAACAAGACGAGCCTTCTTATCAAAGTAGAATTTATACTTTCCTACATAATTCCATCCGACAAGACCTTCATACGTCTTCTTATCAAAATAATATCTGTTATTCTTATCATCCCGATACCAGCCTTTTTTTAACGAGAAATCTTCATTAACAAGGTAATACTTTCCATCAACCTTATTAAGGCCTGTCTCCTCTAATCTGGCACCGCCCTCTTTCATAAAGTAATAATTCTTATCATCAACTTCTATAACACCGGAAAGAGCATAATGGTCATCATGAAAATAATATGTCTTCTCTGCAATAGTCCTTACTCCGGTCTTGGTGTAAAGCTTTCCTGTCTTAGAGAAATAATATAGTTTACCATCAATAGCCTTCCAGCCGGTAACCTTCTTGCCATCAATATAATATGCTGTCTTCTTCTTATTCCATCCTGAGGTGGTACCATCTTCCTCTACGATTTCAGTCTCCGTAGTCGCTTCTGTAGTAACTTCCGTTGTCGTCTCCGTGGTTGTTACAGCCGTAACAATATGTTCCGCTTCCTCTGTCGTTGATGACTCCGGCTTAGCATCTATAGTAACCGTCTTATTCTTTGCCATAACAGTATTGCCCGAAACAACCGATATTCCCAATATTGCACATGCTATCATTAACTTAAAGCTACCATTCTTACTCATGTTCTTAACGCCTCCACTATTCTCACTTTTTAATTCAAGCCTCACCTGCGCTTTGCTAAGAAGCGGCGGGGTATCTCCATCCGAGATAAACTGTCTGATGTATTCTGATATATTCTCTGTTATGTGTAAAATTATTTCTTAATTATATTATCGAAGATACCCATTTTCAAGTGTTTTACATAAAATTGTGAGAAATGCACTAATTTTTTTCACTATTAGCAGTCAAT
>CAJOLO010000251.1 GCA_905235345.1 uncultured Lachnospiraceae bacterium | reverse complement strand
GCTTTAGAGGCAAGGATTGCGGAGCTTGAAAAGAGCAACAAGCCGGCATAATAACATGTTTTTAAGAAGATAACAAAATAACTTGTAACATACAGTTATAATATAACCAAGACGGATAGCAAGGGTAGAAATATCAGTGCTATCCGTTTTGTGTAGGCGACGAGCCAAGGTGCAGATACCATGCTCGCATGAGTAGGCTGCACTTTGGCGACCGCCCATCATTGAGCCGTTAGGCGACATGTGTAGGCGACGAGACGTTGGCAGTTGATAAAGCAGAACCGCAAGCATCATCACAAACTATTTTGTTAAATAAGTCAATGTGTGTATTGAAAAACAGATTGAATAATGGTAGTCTATATTCGTGCGAGAAATCGCAATAGTTTTTTGATTGTTTGCATAATTCAGACTAAGTAAGACTATGGTAACGTCATAATAATTGTAAGGAGCGAATTATATTATGAAAATATTAGAAACTGTAAACTTAAGAAAAATCTATGGTGAAGGTGAAAACTGTACACATGCTCTTGATGGTGTGAGTCTCTCGGTTGAGAAGGGCGAATTTATGGCTATAGTGGGAGCATCCGGAAGTGGAAAATCAACTTTACTCAATATGATAGGAGGACTTGATACACCTACTGATGGGGAAGTTATTATAAGCGGAGAAAAACTCAGAAGTAAAACGGACGAAGAGCTGACGATATTCAGACGTCGAAATATAGGTTTTATTTTTCAAAATTATAATTTGATACCTATGCTTAATGTATATGAAAACATTGTGCTCCCCATGGAACTGGATGGAAGAAGCGTGGATAAGAAGTATTTAGATAAAGTAATTAAGATACTTGGGCTTGAGAAGAAGCTTAAGAATCTTCCGAATTCTCTTTCAGGAGGCCAGCAACAGAGGGTTGCTATAGCCCGTGCATTAGTGTCAAAGCCATCAATTATTCTGGCAGATGAGCCTACCGGTAATCTTGACAGCCGTAATAGTGCTGAGGTAATAAAGCTTTTACAGGAAACAAGTTCAATGTTTGATCAGACAATCGTAATGATAACACATAACGATGAGATAGCAGAATTGGCAGATCATAGAATAAGAATTGAAGATGGGCGTATCTGCGCATAGGGGGTATCGGATATGGCTTTACATAAAAATGGATCAACTGCAATGATAAAAACACTGGCAAGAAGAGATATCATGCATAATAAAATAAAAGCATTGTTTTCGCTGGTCACTATTATTCTTGCAACAAGTCTTATTATGGGACTCTCTGTATTCGAAAGTTGTTATAAGACTGATATGATACGAGGCGTAGAAGGTCAACCGCAGGTTCAGTTTATTGAAATAACAGCTGAACAGTCTAAAATAATACAGAGTGACATCGACGTGGCTTCTGTTTCTGTTGAGGAAGTATCCGGATTATATAATCTTAAGGTAGATGTGGTTGATGCCCGTAAAATGACTCAACTTGGTTTTGTCACTGTAGTTGAAAATATATCATCAAATGCAGAAGTCGAGGGTACTCATGTTCTTAAAAATGATGCATTTATAAATACTCTTCCGGATGGTGGTCTGATCAATTCAGAAAATCTTCTGATTCTTCTGATCGGTATCCTTGTTATTATTGTAAGTGCTCTTGTGGTATATAATGTTTTTTATCTGGCAATTGTAAGTCAGATTAAGGAGTTCGGACGGTTAAAAACGCTGGGAATGACTGAAAAGCAGATTACCCGTATGACAAAGTATGAAAGTAAAATGCTATGTATTATTGGAATTCCGGCAGGACTTATTATCGGAAGTATCTTTGGCAGATCATTTTATCCGAATGGATGGAGTTGGTCAAAGGTGACTGTCATAGGAATCTTTGTTAGTTTTATAGTATATCGTGCAGTCAGGATGTCCGTCATGAAACCGACTAAGCTTGCAGCTAAGGTGTCCCCGATTAATGCACTTAAGTTTACGGGTGATCAGGATTTTAAACATATTGGGGAAACGGCCAGGTTGAAGAGAAAGCTTTCACCTATGAATATAGCTTGTATAAGTATAAAAACAAACTGGCGACGATTTGCGATCACTGTGTTATCTTTAGGGGTCAGTGGTCTTTTGTTTACACTGGCATCGGTATATATAGCTTCTGTAAATGTGGAATCTATTGTTAAGAGCGGTGTGTTTCAATATGGACAGTACCTGATCCAGCCTTTAACGGACGATGCAGATGAATATATATCGGATAAAGGTATAGTGGCAGATATAGAATCCCGGAATGGTGTTAAATATGTTAAAACGGCTCGAGAGATAGAATCCGTATGGGCATACGGAAGTTCAAGCGTAGATGACGCTACATCTGTTATAGGACAAAAAGACTATGCAGACATTTCTTCAGAAATAATCGAGGGAGATGTGAACTATCAATCTCGAAGAAAATATGATTTTGATGACGGAAGGACTTGAAGGTATTAACATAGGTGACAGTGTAACAATGCAGCTTGAAGATAAGTCTGAGAAGACCTATGTTATAGGAGGAATACTGAGTGAATCATTATATTCCGATACAGCTTTATATGGTGGCTGGTTCGTAATTCCAGAGGAACTGATTGATGAGAACGAAAGAAATAATATAAAGACTTCGGATATTATTGTTTCAGTGGATCAATCAAAATCAGATGAGGTTTACGGATACCTGAATGATCTTATGAGTCAAAACGGATATTTGCATCTTACTACATTTGATGAGGCCGTTGATGCAAAGAGAGAATCTTTTAATCAGGTAAGTATGGCATTGATAGGAATTACTGTATTTCTGATGTTGTTCAGTATGATCAACTTTATAAGTACAGTTATCATTAATCTGGCTACAAAGAAACAGGAGTTTGCTGTTCTGCAATCAATCGGAATGAAGAAAAAAGAAGTTGAGAAGATGGAGGTTGGTGAAGGGACGATAATAGTTGTGGGAAGTGCT
>CAJOLO010000250.1 GCA_905235345.1 uncultured Lachnospiraceae bacterium | reverse complement strand
CAATACTCCCAAAAAGAAACAGGTAATGAAAGAAACCACGGCATGGCTTATCAACAATGCAATGCAGGATGTTGTAACATCCGGTACCGGTACTGCTGCCCGCCTTTCCAGTGGGATGGTTGTCGCCGGAAAAACCGGAACAACCTCCAGCAACTATGATTATTGGTTCTGTGGCTCAACTCCTTATTACACAGCCGGAGTATGGATGGGATATGATTCAAACACTGATTTCACGAACAATAATCTTCATAAGACTATTTGGCGAAAGATCATGGACAAGATTGTTGAAGAAGAAGAACAGGATACATCTGCCACATTTGAAAAGCCGGGCAATATTGTAACCGAGAAGGTCTGTGCTACTTCCGGACTCCTTCCTTCTCCCGGTTTATGTAATTCTGTCATAACAGAGTATTTTGCAAAAGATACCGTTCCCACGAAAACATGTGATCTGCATCAAACAATTACTCTTTGTGACGAATCACATTATAAGGCTACCTCAAAATGTCCTAATACAACAACTTACCACTACTCAGTAAATGAAAGCGGTGAAATATCGATTGAAGATGCTGACTTCTATCCTCCGAATGATTTTATGGACACAACCTGTCCCGATCATCCTGAAAAAAAGAAGAAAGATAAGAAATCTTCTGATGATGATACTGATGATGATGAAATATATACTATAACTGCGAATACTGATGGTGACGGGTATATATCAGGTCCGTTGCTGGCAAATGCAGGGGATACGATTACTCTTACATTTACCGCCAATGCAGGATCCGTACTAAGCAATGTTGTAATAGACGGAGTTGCTCAGGGAGCAATCGCATCATATACCTTCGAAGACATATCTTCAAACCATGAAGTAATTGCAATATTTACATCAGAAGAAAATATTAATGCAGAGCCTGAACCCATTGGACTTAATCCTACACAAAATGATTCGGGTACACCAACTGTCAACACATATAACAAGTACTCTTACAATTGGGGAATTTATGAATTTTTAAAGATAAAAACAGTGTCGGGAATTTAATTTCCCGGCACTGTTTTTATGTCAACAAATCTTGACTATGCTATTTTCAAAACATCTGCATTTATTCTAATTGAGCACTTTATTTCGCCATCTTAGGCTGAAAGATTAAGGAAGCAATATACGCAAATACCAATGCTGCCGATGTTCCCACCGCCGCCATCTTAAAGCCTCCTCTGAATACACCGATCAGACCATCACTATCAATCGCTTCCCTGATTCCCTTCCACAGATTATATCCAAATCCGGTAAGAGGAACCGATGCTCCGCTGCCTGCAAAATCAAGGAACGGTTCATATAACTGTAAGGCTCCAAGTATTGCACCGGTACATACAAGAATTACCATTATTCTGCCCGGCATAAGCTTTGTCTTTTCCATCAGAATCTGGGCAGCCATACATATCAAACCACCCACAATAAATGCTTTTACATAATCCATATTAATCTCCTTTCTGTTACGTTCTTTTCTTAGGCAATTGCGAAACTCTTGTTTATTTTTCTGAATCGTACATATTATACAGTTCCATCACAGGCACGAGCTATAGCATACCTTCGAACTAAAGCATACCTTCGAACTAAGCTCACTTCGTTCGCTAAGGTCTCAGGCATCTCGCTGCTTGTCGCACGCAGCGGTACTAAATTCGCAGTAAACTGCTCATTCCAAGTAGGTGCATGACACTAAAACTCACTATGTTCGTTAAGTGTCATTGGAAAGTACCGGCGGCTCCAAAGCACCTGTTTATGGAATCTGTACAATATATACAATCCAATATACAATATTAATAAGTTTCGCAATTACCTCACGTTCTTTTCTCAATAATAACCCCGTGAGCAATGCCTGGTACAGACTGCCCCTCATTGTAACTTACGGTTGAGAGAAGTGCTCCGGTGGGCACAAACAGAATTCTTTTCAGCTCTCCGCTTCTAAGCTCTTTCATAAGCTTTCCGGCAAGTGTCACGGCAGAGCATCCGCAGCCTGAACCGCCTGCATGAGTGTCCTGAGCAACATCATCATATATCTCCATTCCACAATCCATATGCACCTTGGAAATATCTATTCCCTGATCTGCTAACAGTTTACATAATATCTCCTTACCGACTTTACCAAGATCACCGGTCACGATCTTATCATAATCCTCCGGCTTTCTGTCAAAATCCTTTAAATGCTGATAAATCAGATCTGCTGCCGCAGGTGCCATACACGCCCCCATATTAAGGGAATCCTTAACACCGTAATCAACAACCTTGCCCGTCGTAACTCCCGTTATCATAACATCACCATATTCTTTGGACAGAATAAATGCACCACTGCCCGTAACAGTCCATGTTGATGACATCGGTCTCTGATTACCATACTCCAAGGGAAAACGGAACTGTTTCTCGGCTCCGCCAAAATGACTGGATGCAGCAGCTATAACGGTATCTGCATATCCGGCATGTACTGTCATTGCCGAAAGAGCAAGTGCTTCACCCATGGTGGAACATGCACCATATAATCCGAAAAGAGGAATCTCCAGATCCATCACCCCAAAGGTAGTCGCAATAAGCTGTCCTAACAGGTCTCCTGCAAACAGATATCTTACATCCTCTGCTTTTAGCTTAGCCTTACGAAGTGCAATGGAAACTGTTTCTTTAAGCATCTCACTCTCCCCTTCTTCCCATGAATCCTTACCAAAGGTCGCATCTTCAACGATCTTATCAAAAGTATCCTTTAACGGTCCCTCTCCCTCCTTCGGACCAACAATGGAAGCCTCAGACATTATATACACAGGCTTTTCAAATGAAAGACTCTGCTTTCCCATCTGCAATCCTTTCTTCATACTGTCACCTCATTTCTTTTTTGCACCTAGACTAATTAACCCGACAAATAACTCACCTGCACTCTCGAAAAAACATTCTACGTTATAGTCCGGATAATTAAAAAACGCTATATAGTTCAACGTTTCTTAAATAAAAGAAAAGGTGCTACCCTAAAGTAACACCTTTCATCATTAACAGTATCTGCATAATTTGATTTATTTATTCACACCAATATCCACTCTTACATTAATTATATCTATTCAATTACGCCTCATAGATACACGACAGGCGATTCTATATTGATATTCGCCATCCAACGATCTATATCATCGGGTAAAGCGGTATCACTCTGCAGCAGTACCGGATATCATCCACGGCGAAGGCTTAGCTACCATGACACTTCTCTTGTCGCTCTTGGCAACGGATATCTGCAGAACTTCGGTCTGATTAATATTATATTTTTCAAAAATATTCTTAATATTCACCACCATGTCAAGCTCCAAAGTATAGATTATGAACTGCATCTTAGGATTAACCTTTAACAACACCTCAATCTCTTCCTCTAACTGTTTAGAGGCTACAATAAATGATAATCTCGGAACAGGCACATTGGCAAGATTCTCCTCCGTTACGCCTGATATTATCTCTATGTTATTGACACCGAACTTGCTTACATTATCCTGCATTGCCCGCATATCTCTTTCATCATGCTCAACCGCAATGATAGTACCCTCGCTCGCCTCAATTGCCGCCTCAATCGCAATACTCTCACCGCTTACAATACATATAGTATCACCCACATCACAGGAAAGCATATTCATAATGACAGCTCTTATCTCATGTCCGACATAGTTAACCGAACCCTTTGTAAAGAATTCATTCTTAATGCCATAACGCGAAGCCTCCCTTGTATTCTCATTAATTATAAAGATAACAACCGGCTCCGTAATCTTCTTATCCATGAATTCCTTGACCTTGCAGTTCTCCACCTTATTATCTGCTGAAAGTCCGTATCCTATCCACATATCAAGCTCGCCGTAATCTCCCTCCCAAAGCTCATAAAAAAGATCCGGCTGGCTCTCATCCGCAAATATCATAACACGCTTATGTGTCTCTATGGTAGGAAGAACATTCTTCTTCTTACCGCAGATATTAAGCATCTTAATCTTTTCAGGACTAACCTCCATTCTGTCCGCAAAATTGCCTACCCAATTAAGCATCTCACTGCTGTTATACATATCCATTCCACTTGACCCCATAGTCAAACACCTCCCAAACTG
>CAJOLO010000249.1 GCA_905235345.1 uncultured Lachnospiraceae bacterium | reverse complement strand
GTGGTGAGGTTGCTATGTTACAGGAACATCTGTCAGAGCATCATAACTTTGTGTTAGATCCATTGCGTACTGTTTTCTATGGAGTGTGCGAGGATTGCAGGGATTGACAACTTGCAGAGGATTAATGATGATTTGCAAGCAGAACTAAGGGCATATAAGAGGAAGTTAGGAATGGTTAGGAATGATGGCTCAAGAATTAAGTTGACAATATAATTCCATCGTGTTAGAATCAAAAACCGAAAACGATAATCGTTTTCGGTTTTTGTACTTATAGAAACAGATATTATTAGAAGAAAATGTTACATCATATAAAGATGTTTAATGAACAAACTGTTTCATAAGCAAGGTATGAATGACGGAAAGAGGTTTGTACATGAAATTCAGAAGAATTTTATCATTAATATTGGCGACTTCTTTGATGGTATGTTGTCTTATCGGCTGTGGAACAAATGAACAGCCTGGAGGACTCGTAGATGGAAGTATTGAAACAGCGAATATGGATTTGGCGAATGACGGAGTAGACGAAAATACACTTAGTATCGTGGCTACAATTTTTCCGGAATACGACTGGGTCAGAGAGATAATGGGAGATAAGTTTGCGACTGCAGATGTGACGATGCTTGTTGACAATGGTGTTGATATGCATAGCTTTCAGCCTTCTGCGAAGGATATTCTGAAAATGGGTACATGTGATTTGTTCATATATGTTGGAGGTGAGTCTGACGCATGGGTAAATGACACGCTTAAAGGTGCGGTCAATAAGAATATGAAGGTGGTAAGTCTTCTTGATGTTCTTGGTGATTTCGCGAAGGAAGAGGAGATTGTGGAAGGTATGGAAGAAGCGGATAAAGAAGTGAACGGGGAAGATGAGTTGGAATATGATGAGCATGTTTGGCTTTCTTTGAAAAATACTCAGATACTTTGTGCTGCGATTGCTGAAGCAATAGAAGAACTTGATCCTGATAATGCTGATGTATATAGGGCAAACGTTAAGGCATACAACGAAAGACTTGTGGCATTAGATAATGAATATAAGAGTGTAGTGGATAATACGGATAACAAGACGCTTCTGTTTGGTGACAGATTTCCGTTCAGGTATATGGTTGACGATTACGGATTATCATATTACGCTGCATTTGCGGGATGTTCTGCGGAGACAGAGGCGAGTTTCGAGACAATAACCTTCCTGTCCT
Source organism: uncultured Lachnospiraceae bacterium (assembly GCA_905235345.1). Taxonomy (GTDB): domain Bacteria; phylum Bacillota; class Clostridia; order Lachnospirales; family Lachnospiraceae; genus CAG-590. Next base: position 1,345 of record CAJOLO010000249.1, on the reverse strand, counting down.
CCAAGGTGGATGAGCTAGGTCTTTTTACTATATGCACTCTTGAGGAAACGGATCATAAGATAGCGGAGACGATTAAGAACAACACGAAGACAAAGGACCAGGATATAATATCGTTTAACTCTCTGCAGTCGATAACATCTGATGATATAGAGGAAGGTGTAACTTATATGTCTGTCATGGAGGGAAATCTTGGGATTCTTAAGCAGGCGCTTGCTACATCCTCGGAATCTTAAGTGACAGAGTGTAGGTAATTAGTAATGAAAGGGGATTAAGTCAGATGAAATATGATTTTGACAAAGTTATAGACAGAAAGAATACCGACTCATATAAATGGGATATAAGAGAAGGAGAACTTCCTATGTGGGTGGCGGATATGGACTTTCAGGCGGCTCCGGAGATCATAGATGCCATGAGAAAGAGATTGGATCATGGAGTGTTCGGGTATGGAGAGGTTCCTGATGAATGGTATCAGGCATATATTAACTGGTGGAGAGAAAGACATAATTTTGAGATTGATAAGAGATGGCTTGTGTTCTGCACCGGAGTTGTACCTGCGATTTCCACATGTGTCAGAAAGCTGACAACTCCGGCGGAGAAGGTGCTTGTGCAGACACCGGTATATAATATATTCTTTAATTCAATACATAATAACGGCAGGAATATTCTGGAAAATCCGCTAAGACTTGTGAATAAAGCAGAAAAATTAACCACAGTCAATAATGGTGAGATTGAATATAACTATGAGATGGATTTCGAGGATCTGGAAAGCAAGCTTTCAGACCCGCAGACAACACTGATGATACTCTGCAATCCCCAGAATCCGTCTGGAAAGATATGGGATAAGGAGACGCTTGTCAAGGTGGGAGAGCTGTGTGCAAAGTATAATGTTACAGTAATATCTGATGAGATACACTGTGATATCACTGAGCCTGGAGCAGAGTATATTCCTTTTGCAAGTGTGTCAGATACCTGCCGGGATATCAGCGTAACATGTATTGCGGCATCTAAAGCCTTCAATCTTGCAGGACTGCAAAGTGCTGCGGTCATGATTCCGAACAGAAATCTAAGGCATAAGGTGTGGAGAGCACTTAACACAGATGAGGTGGCTGAACCTAATTCGTTTGCAATAGCATCTACTGTGGCAGCTTTTGAAAATGGCGGACAATGGCTTGATGAACTTAGAGAATATATAGCGGGGAACAGAAGGCTTGTAAGAGATTATATAGCTGATAATATACCGGAGCTTAGTCTGGTGGGTGGAAAGGCGACCTATCTTCTATGGCTTGATGCAAGGAAGGTAATAGACGAAACGGAGAAAGTTAACTTAAGCAGCTTCATCAGAAAA
>CAJOLO010000248.1 GCA_905235345.1 uncultured Lachnospiraceae bacterium | reverse complement strand
AAAGAATATAAGACTATTCTGAAAGCAAGAGGTATCAAGGGAAAGAACCAGAAGATAACAAAATAAGTATTAAGTAAGGTATCTTTTCTCTATATAAAGGCTGATGAGATATCTCATTGTGTTAATGATGTATTAATTCATATGACTGATGGGAATAATGTAGGATGGTGTCTGTTATGGGTGGTGAGATATATGAACTCCACACATAACGATTAATAAGAGAGACAACTGAGAAAGTGACGGCTGAAGTTACCGCTGATGTGACTGAGAAGGTGACGGCTGAATTTCAGGAACAGATTGCTGAGGACAAAAAGCAGATTGCCGAAAGCAAAAAAGCAGATTGCCGAAGACAAAGAGCGGATTGCTGCTTTGGAAGCAAGGATTGCGGAGCTTGAAAAGAACAACAAGCCGGCATGATATAATAAAGTCATCCTGTACACATATATGTATAGGGTGACTTTATTAGTATGACAGTCTTGTCTGGATAAATATGTACCCAAATATCAAGGCATAATAATATGTTTTTAAGATGAAAAATAACCTGTTCACACATTGTTCGTAAAAAAGAACTTGCCTCAATTGTAAATAAATGTTACATTACAATCGAGCGGTATTCATATACAATGAAGATTTTTTCATTGGAGAAACTGCATCGGTGATAAGTGTTGTCACTATAACACAACTTAAGGTTATTACACGCTAATAGGTGTATTATGTTATCGTGTAATTTCATAAGGTGAAGTGAGGTGATGGCATGAAGATAGGTTTTATAGGTGCCGGTAAGGCAGGCTGTAGTCTTGGAAAATATCTTTCAATAAGACACGGTTTAGACATTATGGATGATAATACTGAACGTAATAATATGATAGAGAACAGTATTTCTGAAGATGTTAAAGTTACCGGTTATTACAGTTTAATTGAGGAAGAAGCCGAATGGGCAGCGGCATTTACGGAAACGGAGATGTATGGCACTCCGAATGAAGTAGTTGCGGCAAGTGATTCCATCATAATATCGACTCCTGACGGAGCGGTAAGTGAAGTGTGGAACAGCCTTGATAAAGAATTAATTAAGGACAGGATAATCTGTCATTTAAGTGGCTCCTTATCATCTGATGTATTTTCGGGAATCGGGAATTACGGTGGTTATCCGATATCGATTCATCCATTGTTCGCATTCAGCGACAAAGAATCCGCATATAAAGAACTTAATAATGTATGTTTTACTTTAGAAGGGCATCCTTATGCAGTTTCTGCATGGAAACAATGTCTCGAAAGCTTTGGCAATGAGGTTATAACAATAAGAAAGGAAGCAAAACCCATGTATCATGCTGCGGCAAGTATTTTAAGTAATCATGTTATAGCAGTATTGGACACAGGGTATCATTTACTTTCGGAGTGTGGCTTCACCGATGAGCAGGCAAGGAGATATACGGCCGGTCTAGTAATGAATAATGTTGAACATGTCATAAAGGAAGGAACGGTGGCGGCACTTACCGGACCTATTGAGAGAAATGATGTGGAAACTGTTAGTAAGCATCTGGCCGTTCTTGATGATGATAAGAAGCAGATGTATAAGCTGTGTGGCAAGGTGTTGCTTGAGTTGTCTGAAAAGAAAAATGAGGACAGAGATTACAGTATATTGGAAAACATATTGAAATATTAAGTCAGGATAGCAGGTCAGTCACCGGAGGATTCAATCTTGAAGATTCCGGAAGAACATTGGCAGGACTTGATAACAGTTTAAGGAGACATGGAGAGATGAAGAATACGGTTTTAACATTTAAACAGGCAAAGGAAAAGGGCGAGAAATTATCAATGCTTACGGCGTATGATTATTCTACGGCAAAGCTAATAGATGAAGCAGGGGTTAATTCGATTCTAGTGGGAGATTCTCTTGGAAATGTTGTGCTCGGTTACGAGGATACTATTTCGGTTACAATGGAGGATATGATTCATCATAGTGCCGCAGTGGCAAGAGGAGCAAAGAATGCTCTTGTGGTGTGTGATATGCCATTCATGAGTTACCAGACATCTGTGTATGATGCAGTAGTAAATGCCGGCCGTTTGATGAAGGAAGGACGTGCCAATGCAGTTAAGCTTGAGGGTGGTGAGGAGGTATGTCCGCAGGTAAAGGCAATTGTTGATGCCGGAATTCCAGTGTGCGGACATCTTGGACTTACACCACAGTCAATTAATGCATTTGGCGGCTTCAAGGTACAAGCTAAGACTGAGGCAGCGGCCAGAAAACTTATTAATGACGCAAAGCTTTTGGAAGAAGCGGGTGCATTTGCTGTTGTATTAGAATGTGTACCGGCAAAGATTGCGGACATTGTGACAAAAGAGCTTTCAATTCCTACGATAGGAATAGGTGCAGGCAATGTATGTGACGGACAGGTTCTCGTTTATCAGGATATGCTTGGAATGTTTTCTGATTTTACGCCTAAGTTTGTGAAACGTTTTGCGGATATCGGAGAAGTAATGAAGGAAGCATTTGCAAACTACGACAAAGAGGTCAAGGCCGGAACCTTCCCTGAAAAAAAACATGAATATACCATCGA
>CAJOLO010000247.1 GCA_905235345.1 uncultured Lachnospiraceae bacterium | reverse complement strand
GGGTGTTTTTTTTCCACAACATTTGTCATTAATTTGTTTCGAAAGTGTTAAGAAATCAGGCGTATAGGTATTTTTAGATAATAAGTAGAAGGAAAAAATGTGCATTTTTATGGTAAACAAAGAGATTTTGACAGAATGAACAAAGAAATCAAAATTAATTTGTTGAATAATAATATTTCATTTGAAAATTAAATGATGTATCATAGCAATATGATTTTTAGTCAGCAAGAAATTACAACTCAAGGAGGAAATGAAAATGGCTAGTTTATCACTAAAAAATATTTACAAGGTTTATCCGAACGGATTCAATGCGGTTAAAGATTTCAATCTTGAAATCGAGGACAAAGAGTTTGTAATCTTTGTAGGACCTTCAGGATGTGGTAAGTCAACTACTCTTCGTATGATTGCAGGTCTTGAAGATATCAGCTCAGGTGAGTTATGGATTGGAGACAAGTTGGTTAATGATGTGGAACCGAAGGATAGAGATATCGCTATGGTATTCCAGAATTATGCTTTGTATCCTCATATGTCAGTATATGATAATATGGCTTTCGGACTTAAGTTAAGAAAGATTCCGAAGGAGAAGATTGATAAGCAGGTACATGAAGCAGCTAAGATTCTTGATATAGAACATTTGTTAGATCGTAAGCCGAAGGCTTTATCAGGTGGACAGAGACAGCGTGTTGCTATGGGACGTGCAATTGTGCGTGAGCCTAAGGTATTCCTTATGGATGAGCCTTTGTCAAACCTGGATGCTAAGTTGAGAGTACAGATGCGTGTTGAGATCTCTAAGTTACATCAGAGATTGCAGACAACAATCATCTACGTAACACATGACCAGACAGAGGCTATGACTCTTGGTACAAGAATCGTAGTTATGAAGGATGGTATTATTCAGCAGGTAGATACACCTCAGAACTTGTATGATAAGCCAACCAACTTATTCGTAGCAGGATTCATGGGAATGCCTCCTATGAACTTTATCGAGTGTAAGGTTGTTAAGTCCGGAGCAGACGTACTTCTTATGTTTGGTTCTCATTCAATAAAGATTCCTGATTCTAAGGCACAGGTTTTGATTGAGCAGAACTATATTGACAGAGAAGTTATATTAGGTATTCGTCCTGAGGATATTCATGATGAGCAGTTGTTCCTGGAGTCTTCACCTGAGAGTATCATTGATGCAAGAATTACTATCTACGAGATGTTAGGTGCTGAAGTTTATCTGTACTTCACAATCGACCAGTTTGATATTACTGCGAGAGTTAATGCTCGTACAACAGCAAGACCGGGAGATAGTGTACAGCTTGCATTTGATCTTTCTAAGATTCATATCTTTGATAAAGAGACAGAGCAGAAGATTCTTGACTAATTGTTTTAAGGATAAAGTAATAAAGCAGAAGATTATATAATCTTCTGCTTTATCTTTAAGAAAAATACGGCAGTAACAAGTGATTAACTCACAATGTTACTGCCGTATTTTATAACTCCTCAATGTTATTGAAGGTCCATGCATAAAGATTAACAGCTACAATAGGTGTACCGCAATATTCGCAGACTTTGGCGCCGAGAGAGGAAAGAGGGGCACCGCAGTTGGGACAATTGATACCTAAAGCATGGTCAAGCTCGTTCTCTACTTTGTTTCTGTCCTGTATATATATAAGATCCACGTTAAAACGTGTCTGGTATTTGTATTCCTTAGAACCATCTTTGACAGCTCCGGTTCCGAGATCTGTGGTATAGTGGAAACATTCCAAAGAGGATTGAAAGGTTATTATGCAACGACCTTCAGCTTTTCTGTATTGAGCAATCTCTGTTCGGTGAAGGTGCACTGAGTCATAATGTTCTCTTAGGTTTTTTTCTGTAAAGCTTCCTATATGATCAGTAAGTTTTTGTTTAAGCTCAGCATTCCCGTCTTTGAGAAGTCCTGCACTTCCGGATGTTACGGCTGCAAGATAGCTTGTAAGTACATTATTGGCACGAGTCTTCATTTCGTCGTAGTTGAAATCAGGGAAGTCGGCGGAAATCTTTGGAAGTAGGAGACTGGTCATAGCAGATACAGATTTGGGTGTGGTTGCATATTCTATCTGCATATCTTTAGCAGCCTGCCTTATGTCCTCTGTTCCAAATAATTCTTTTGAAAATTCTCTGGCGCGTTTTCGCAGATATAGAAATGCAACAATTCCGAGTACCATGATTATGAGAATAAGCCCCAGGATAATGATTATGGATTGCATAAAGTTCCTCCTTATAGAAAGTTTTGATATGAAAGATCAGTTTATTACCGAAGTACATTAAAGTAATACAACAGTAGTATAATGAGAACGATTCCTACGATTGTAACAGCTACTTTTAGCTTAGATATAGGTATTTTTCCGGAAACCTTACCGGTCTGACCGTTTACCATAAACTGATATACTGTATCATTGAATTTGAAATTTGACACCCATATGGGAAGTAATAGGTATTTATATGTGATATCATTATATTTTGTGATTAGTGACACATTTCTGCTGCGGTCGGCATGATGGTCACGTTCAATCTTATCGCCGACATGCCTT
>CAJOLO010000246.1 GCA_905235345.1 uncultured Lachnospiraceae bacterium | reverse complement strand
ACTCTTGCCCAGTTTTCTGTTTTATCCATGATTTGTCCAATCTCCTTAAAGGAAAGCTCTCCCGTAATTCTATAGAGCATCACATCCCGCATCATAGGCTCCATTTCCCGAATCTTCTGATAAAGTTTCGAGTGCGTTTCTTTTTCCAGATACATTTCGTCAATCAGTGTACTTGTCGGCAATTCAGAAACAGACTCAATTGACACTTCCGAAAAACGGGATTTCTTACTCAAATGTTGCCAGAATGTATATTTTGCAATCTGACAAAGCCAGGTTGACATCTTGGCTTCGCCCCGAAAAGAATTGATATGCTGTATTGCCCGAAGAAACGTCTCCTGTGTTAAATCCTCCGACAGATCCTTATCTCCGCAGGTCAGAGTCATCAGATACCCCAGTACAAGGGGATAATATTCTTCGCAAATTTTCCGTAAATGCATGCCGGGGCTTCTGATTTGCCATACAAAAACAGCTCTTTTCAATCATTTTTTATTCTTACACTAATAAGTCAGAATCACAAGCATTTCGTTACAAATATTTTCAAAAAAATAATAATTTCGTAAAAATGGGGACATATTGGCTTTTTTCATGAAATGAATTATAGGGGTACTAAAAGAAGAAAAAGGATATATCGTATGGATACAAGTTTGTGGATGGCAACATAGGAGCCAGTGACGATGGGATTATTACATTGCCGTTGTATATGGCTGCTTTTATTTGAGGATGCGATGTCTGGCGTAAGATTAAGAAGGAATGAAGATATAATTTTTTGCAAAATTTTGAAAAATATCGAGTCTTTCATTCGTATTCTATTGTGAAAGTGGAAAGAAGATACGGAAAATAAGTGGAAAGTTGTATAATGATAGTGATACGCAGCTGAAAGATTGTGGAAATGGAGGGATAACATGGCAAAAAGGAATAGAGTTTCAACTGTCAAGCTGACGGCAAAGAATAGGAGCTTAAATGCATGAAGACAGAAAATAATAGGGACGAAGATAACAGCATGGTAGAAGTGCAACAGGTTGTATCCTTGTACAGTACCCTGCTTGTTAAAGTTGCATTTACGTATTTGAAAAACATGCCGGATGCAGAGGATGTGGTGCAGGATGTATTTCTAATCTATCTTACCAAAAGAAAAGTCTTTGACAGTGAAGAGCATCGGAGAAACTGGCTGGTGAGATGCACGATCAACAAATGCAAAGATCTGTTGAAATCGGCATGGTTTCAAAAATGGACTCCGATCCCGGAAGAATTTGAATATCTGGAGCAGCAGGAATTGGATACGATTCAACTTGTCTGGCAGTTAGAGCCCAAATACCGGATTCCCATCTATCTGCATTACTGCGAAGGATATTCTCTGCGCGAGATAGCGGAGATCATGGATAAGAAGGTGGCAACGGTGGGCACCCTGCTTTCCAGAGGGAGAGAAAAGTTGAAAAAAATGATAACGGTTCAGGGACAATCCTAAGCGGTAGCAGTGAGTCGGCGTAACAAATATTTTGAGTCTGGCTCTAAGTGGTAAAAAAGAGCCATCAGAACTTGTAAAGAGAGGAGAAATATAAAATGAGAGATATTTTGCAGGAATACAAATTCGCAATGAAAAAGGTAGAGGTTCGGGAGTCTTTTGAGCAGGATACCATAGATTTTCTATCGAACCATCAGAAGAGAACAGGGAAGAATAAAAGGGGATATGTGCAGAGGTTGAACAAAGTGGCAGCGGGATTTGCCATTGTACTTATTGCCAGTATTGGAGGATTGGCGGTAGCGGATGAATGGAAACTGCAAGATCGGATCCGGGAATGGTTCCACGACAGCATCAGTGCAGATAAGGTGGAACAGGAGCAATATCAGGTGTTAGATGGAAATGTGAAAGACGGCAATATCGAACTGCACCTTCTGGGAGCAGTGGGAGATCAGGTAACCTGCCGTCTGCTTCTGGAATTGGAAATTCCAAACACCTGGATAAAAGAGGGAGAGCAGATTGGTGTTGATCTTGTGACATATGGTGCATCAGAGAACGGAAAGGAATATCTGGGAGACGATTGCCCGGCATTTGAAGTCAGTAAAGGCGAGAAATCAAGTTGCTATATGATTCAATACGAAGTCCCGGAATACTGGGCAAAGTACTCTTGGTCAGAGGAGGAAGAAATCATTCTTGAACTTCGGGGAATTATATTGGGTGAACAAGAGCATGAGGAGTATCATGTACTACAAAATATTAAACTTCCGGTACAATTGACTGAAGAGTATTTTGCTGCATCAAAGAACATAGATTGGAATCAGAACGTAGAGATTAAGGGGAGGAAAGTAACGGTAACAGGCATAAGAAGCAGTGAATATAAGACGGAAGTGGACATCCGATTTGAGGCAGAGGACTTTGAAGATGCAGTTTGCTTTTGGAAATCCATCACGCCTGACGAACGGTATGAGGGCGGAACGTTCCTTGAGGATTCACCAAAATATATTTGCCTGGAGCATAACGGGGAACTGGTGGCGTATTCCGAAGATTGCAGGTCGTATTTGCCGGGACCTGTGGATCGGGAGAGCGATGGATGGATAAAAGAGGAATATACGGGAACGCTTAGTTTCAATCCAATTCCTTATAAGGAGGGAGATATACTGGAGGTTTCTGTTCAAGAATAGCCATTCGTTTTTTTGTACTATATTATTTGAGCTATTATCAGAGCGGATTAAGTTTGGATCAGAGAAATGCATTTTACAAGCTTAATAGCGTTTACTGTGGGTCAATATTTTGTGCGATGAGCATCAAGATATTGACCTTTTTTCATCAAAATGTTCATTTATTCCTTGTGAAATAGAACTATATCTGATAGAATTATGTGTAATAAAAGGTATGTGAATGATTATTTGTAAATCAAGGAGAATTGCATGATAAGATTGGATTCAGATGGAGATACATTCATATGAAAGAATTGATTTTGCAATTAGGAAATATAGAAGATGCATATGATGATTTTATATTAGGAGTCATTAATTATGCGAAACGTGATTCAAGTCATAT
>CAJOLO010000245.1 GCA_905235345.1 uncultured Lachnospiraceae bacterium | reverse complement strand
TAATCAGTATCGCAATATAAATACCTGTGCCGCGGAATATACGGTACAGATCCGCTTTCATCATATTGATCATGACTGCACCTCCCCGACAAGTTGTTTAAAATAATCCTCCAGTGACACGCCGGACTCATAGATTCCCGAAATGTTCACATCATTCTGAATCAATACCCTGTTCAGAATATCAGGCTTTGCGGATTCGTCATAAATACGTATCTCACCACTGTCGATCACTTTGTAATTGGCAATATTCAGTTTGCTTTCAAGAATGGTTGCGGTTTTCCCGGTGTCATCCGTCTTCACCACAAGGCAGCGGTTACATTCGAGGTCAAGCTCTTGTTTGGAAACTTCTTTTAACACCTTTCCCTTGTCGATGAACAGAAAACGGTTTGCAACGGCATACAACTCCGAAAGAATATGACTTGAAATGATCAGAGTGATTCCTCTCTCCCGTGACAGTTTACGAAATGTATCACGCAGCTCGCCCGTTGATCGGCTCATCCAGAATAATCAGATCCGGGTTATCAAGCACCGCAAAGGCAATGCCTAACCGCTGTTTCATACCGAGCGAAAACTTCCGGAATTTCTTATCTTTCACGTCAGAGAGTCCCACAAGCTCCAAGGCTTCCTCTATTTGTTTTAAATCAATAATGCCCTTTTGATAGCAATAGTATCGCAGATTCTGATATGCCGTCAGATTCCCGAAAAACGCAGGATTTTCAATCAGACAGCCGATACGTTTTTTTTCTTCTCCCGCAGGAGCCCCCGTCTTGCCGAATACGGAATATTCACCCGATGTCGGTTCTGTAAGACCCGTAACAACCTTCATCAATGTTGTTTTACCCGCACCATTGCGCCCGATCAGCCCATAAATATCCTCACGATAAACAGTCATATCTACAGAACTAAGAGCGGTAAAATTTCTGTAATTTTTTGTGAGATGTCTGGTTTGCAGTACAATTTCACGCATTTTCATATCCTCCTGTAACTTGGGAACTGTAGATAAATAACTTATGCATGCCTGTTTTTTATCTTTCGTTCCTTAATTTCACGTGATAGTTACAGCATAGCAGAAAAGTATAAAAAAACACTTAAAGCAAGTCTTAAAAAAGTCTTAACTGTATTATTTTTTCAATCGATAGCCTATCCCCCACACGGTTTCGATATATTCTTCGTCGGGATTTCCTTCTTTCAGTTTTTTACGCAGCTTGCTGATATGTACATTCAGCGTATTGTCATCCGCAGAATTTTCGTAATCCCACACGCTATCATAGATCATGTTCTTGGTGCAGGTACGTCCGGGATTTTCCATAAGTAATTGCAGCAAAGCAAATTCGTGCTTAGAAAGTTCTATTGATTTTCCGCCACATACAACAGAGAAATCGGAGCTGTTTAGCACAATGTCCTTATAGGTCAGCACATCACCTGTATTGATATCTGTATTCGCTCGAAGTCTGACCTCTATCCTGGCAAGCAATTCTTCGTTATGAAAAGGTTTGGTCACATAATCATCTGCTCCCAAAGAAAACAGATCGACCTTCTTACCCACATCATGAATAGCACTTGTAACGATAATGGGAACATTGTGTTTCGCTTTCAGCTCGCAGATAATATCCTCACCGCTCCTTCCCGGAAGCATCAGATCAAGAAGGATCAGGCTCTTTGCCGTGTGCAAGTATTCCCTCCGTGCCCGAATACGCATTGATCGTCTGATAGCCGTTCTGCTGTAAGAGAATGCGGAGCATATCGCCGATCTCGACGTCGTCCTCTATGATTAAAATTGTATATGGCATTGCAATACTCCTCCCTATCTCACTTATTATACCATTCCGGAGTTACTCCAGAATCCCGTTTCAGTTCTTCACTATACTTCCAGTTCTTATCATCCCGTAATTCCTTCTCAATCGCAGTTAATGTGACAGTTTTCCCTGTTCCTCTAATTCCTGTAAGCTTAAATGCCTGTTCATCAACAATCTCACTGTTTAGCGCACTCTCTTGTCTCTCTTTTGCCTATATATCTCTTTTAGATCCTCAATTGCCACTTCCGGAGCCATTGTATGAAACATCAAATAATTTCGTTTCATTGTTTCCACAGACGCTTGCTTATAAATTGCTTTACTGGATTCCTCAGTATAGTAATGCCAATATCTATAAATGTATCCAATCCAATAAATCACATCTTTCGAATACACTTCCCCTTTTTCAGTCAGTTTATCCCCGGCAGCTTCAATAACCTCTTCGAGCAAATATTCTTCTCCTGCCCACTGCATACGGTTATAGGTAGAATCCAAAGCTTTTGCAGTTTCAGAATTCATAAAAATCTTTATAAAACCAGCACTTTCCAACTGTCTATCTACAGAAAGTTCAAATAATCTGCCTTGAATATCACACAGTTTTAATTGTATTTCATTCATGATCTGCCTCCTGCCGCTTGCTCTAAAATCTCGTCAAAGAATAATCCTTCTCTACGATACTTCCTACAGATATCATTTGCCAACGAAGAACCTTTTACACGATTTGCCTCTGAGACTTCCTTCATAAATAATTTCTCCAAATAAGAAATAGTGATTTCCTTTTCAATCCGTACTGCATCACATCCCTTTTGTGTAACTGCAACATACTGTTTTCCAAGTTCCAATGCAGACAAACTGTTTACTAACGCCGCATCAGTTATGTTTCCAATGAAGAAGTTGTCAATAACAAAGAACATTCTGTCATTCGCGATGCTTCCAATAACCAGATCTTTATCCTTTGTCATTTCCTGATACTTGCTATATAAAGGCGTTCCTTTTATTTTTTCCATTCGCCCTCTATGATATGCGACAATCATCGCCCATTCCAAATCAGGCGGAACATCTAATACAGCAAGGTTATCCACTGATATGGAAACAACATAGAATTTTGCACTCTCATAATCACAAATAAGTGTAAGTGCTTGACTCGGCTCAGTTCCCATATAAAAACCTTTTCCGAAATCACACTGTTTTCGGCTCAGTGGTGCGATATCCCCCTCTATCCCTGATTTTGAACCGTGATACAGCAACACTCTCCCCTTTTCAAGTTCAATGCTTCCAGAAGCTACTTCTATCTTCTCTAAAACCATGTCATATACCGGGATATCATGCTCCTTGCATAAATCATATATTTTGTCCTGTGCAAGTTTATTTGGCAACGCACGTCCATTCTCCCAACGATTTACAGTCGCAAACGTTACATTCAAAAGCTCTGCAAATTCCGTCTGATTCATATTCATATGTGAGCGTATTTTCTTGATTAAATCTTGCATAATATCATCTCCATGTCTCAGTACAGTTTATAACATTTGTTCTAATATAAATTATATAAAATGTTATATAGCAAGTCAATCTATTTCAAGATTCGCGGTTAGTGCGAAAAGTTTTTATTCTATAATTGCCCGCAATTCGTCCATATAATCCTGCCAGTAATCATCTTTGTGCAAATCTTCCCTCAGCCTGTCCCAATCCTTTACCAGACACGGTATCCCTTTTTCTTTCAATTGTTTTGTGAGCTCAAGCCCCATCTCTTCCATATCACCTGAAGAACTTGCACCATTCATGAGATTGAAGTTTTTTCCATCCTGCATGGTGATTATCAGGGACAGTGTTCCTTGTGATGATTTCTGCACGCTAAAGCTTTCCGCCTGTTCCCATGTATACTCCGTATGAAACAAAAAACGCTGCACTCTCAGACCTTCTGTTGTGTAAAGGTCAAACCAGCTTGAATACAGGAGCGTTGTCAAAAGATACACTCCCAGAAAAAGCACCGTAAACCGTCTGCGTACTCCTTTCGGAATGCGATTGGGGCGACGTTCCCCTGTATTCGGGTCAGAAAAAAATGCTAATTTGGATGAATGCAGAGATAAAATACTGAATATCACAGCAGACGCTGCCACTGCATATAAAACAAACAGATTACTGTTCAGGCAGTATGATTCATCCTTCCAGGTGCCCATGTTCTCAGACCGGAACACATAATAAAGGATATTTCCCTCCAACATCGGTATGACTATAAATACAAAAAGAAATACACAGATTTCAAGCAGCAGCTTTCCTACACCTTTAAAAACCTGTAAAGGAAGCGGTTGTTTTGAACCACTATCTATTTCTACATTGTCTTCCGATTCGCTTCCCGCATATTTTTTATTCAATGCATAGGTGGGTAAACAAACAATGGAAACAATCGCAAACAAAACAAAAGGATAGGAAAATCCATAAAGAAAACTTCCGTTATGCCACAGGAATCGAGTTCCAAGTCCCCGCAAAACACAAGTCCCTAACGCTATCAAAACCGCAAGTTTCAATCCGTACTTTTTTTCAGTGCCACAAAAAGTTAACTCTCCACATATGAGAAAACAGTTCTTTTTCGAATTCCGCGTAATCCTTCATATGATCAAAAAAGCGGAAGCCCTTTTCTTCCTCGCTGTGAATCAGATCCCAATAACGCTGTGTATCAAAATCAGAAGCCTTCACCTGTTCCTTCTCCATTTTTTTACACACATCCATGGCTCCCTGCAAGTCGTCCACCTGCTTCTGCAATTGTTTCAGATTATTATCGACTGCATCCAACAGATCAAGTTCCTGATTGAATATGGCTCTGATCTCATCAATTGATAATCCCAGCTTTCGGAATATAATGATCTTCTGAAGTGTTTCCACATCCTCCTCACTGTAATCCCGATATCCGTTCCCGCTGCGGTTCGGATTCAGCAAACCTTCTTTTTCATAAAA
>CAJOLO010000244.1 GCA_905235345.1 uncultured Lachnospiraceae bacterium | reverse complement strand
GTAATCGACTCCATATCCAGATGGTTGGTAGGCTCATCAAGTACCAGCGTATTGGAGCCCATTATCATCATCTTAGAAAGCAGACATCTGACCTTCTCTCCTCCCGAAAGAACCTTGACCTTCTTAACTCCGTCATCACCTGCAAATAACATTCTTCCAAGGAATCCTCGCACATAAGTAGGATCCTTCTCCTCAGAAAACTGTGTCAGCCACTCCACGATTGTCATATCATTGTCGAATTCCTTCGTGTTATCCTTGGGGAAATATCCCTGTGAGGTTGTAACTCCCCATTTATAACTTCCCTCATCGGGTTCTTCCTCTCCCACCAATATCTTGAAGAGCATTGTGGTCGCCAATGTGTTAGGTCCGACAAATGCCACCTTATCCTCTCTTCCGATTGTAAATGAAATATTATCGAGAAGCTTTACACCGTCAACAGTCTTGCTGATATTCTCCACGGTAAGTACCTCATTACCTATTTCACGATTCGGACGGAAGTCTATATACGGATACTTTCTGCTGGATGGTCTCATCTCATCAAGCTCAATCTTTTCAAGAGCACGCTTTCTTGACGTAGCCTGCTTTGACTTAGAAGCATTAGCCGAGAAACGCTGAATGAATTCCTGCAATTCCTTAATCTTCTCTTCCTTCTTCTTGTTGGCTTCCTTCATCTGCTTGATCATAAGCTGACTGGACTCATACCAGAAATCATAGTTACCGGCATACAACTGAATCTTACCATAATCTATATCTGCAATCTGCGTACAAACCTTATTGAGGAAATAACGGTCATGGGATACAACAATAACCGTATTGTCAAAATTGATAAGAAACTCTTCAAGCCATGCGATAGCATCCAGATCCAGGTGGTTGGTAGGCTCGTCAAGCAAAAGTACATCAGGATTTCCGAAAAGTGCCTGGGCAAGCAGAACCTTGACCTTAAGTGTGTCCTCTAACTCAGTCATCTGTTTATAATGATAATCAGTCTCAACCCCTAAACCGTTAAGGAGTGTTGCGGCATCACTCTCAGCCTCCCAGCCGTTCATGTCGGCAAACTCAGCCTCCAAGTCTGCCACTCTTGCGCCGTCCTCATCAGAAAAGTCAGGCTTTGCATATATCTCTTCCTTCTCCTTCATAACCTCGTAAAGATGCTTGTTGCCCATAATAACGGTATCGAGCACAGTATAATCGTTATACTTAAAATGATCCTGCTGCAGTATCGAAAGTCTCTCTCCCGCATTCATGACCACATCACCCTTAGTGGTTTCAATCTCTCCTGAAAGAATCTTTAAAAATGTTGATTTTCCGGCACCATTTGCTCCGATAAGACCGTAGCAGTTGCCCTCCGTGAACTTGATATTAACATCCTCAAACAAAGCTTTCTTTCCAAATCTCAATGTAACGTTGTTAGCACTTATCATTTTTCTTTTCCTCTCTTATTGCTTTTTTATTAGGTGATTGTGAAACTCCTTATTATATTTTAATCTATTGTGCATATTATATAGATTCTTTTATTCATTCATTGAAGTTCAGGATCAATAAGAATAGCAACCCTCTCAATCCTGTTCTTATCAACGGAAACCACCCTGAATGTGATTCCATCCTTCTTGACCGTCTCTCCTTCATCCGGAAGATGGTCAAGCAATTCTATCACATATCCGCCAAGCGAATCATAATCCTCAGATTCTAACTTAATTCCTATGCTGTCTGAAAGATCCGACAACTTGACCGAAGCATCTATCTCATACTGCATCTCTGAAACCCGGGTTATGGATTCAAGCTCATCCATATCAAACTCATCCCTTATCTCACCCACAATCTCCTCAATGAGATCCTCTATGGTTATAAGACCCACAGCAGTTGCATACTCATCTAACACTATTATTGCCATTGACACAAAACGATTCCTCATCTCTGCCATTATCGACGAAGTCTTCTGATATTCATAAACAAAGAAAGGCTCACGCATTATATGTCTTACAGAAAAAACTGCGTTCTTACCCGACTGATTCTGAAAGAAAAAAAGATCTTTCAGATATACTATTCCAATTACATTATCCTTACTGTCAGCATATACGGGAAGTCTGGAATAATTCTCCTCATGAAACGCCTCCACCACCTCATCTATAGTGGCATCCGCGGAAATATATGCCATATCCGCTCTCGGCACCATTACATCCTTTGCGTTGGAATCACCGAAATCCACCACATTATTGATCATGGATTTCTCCTCCTTCTCAATGACACCATCCTCCTCGCTGACATCAAAAATCGTCCTAAGTTCCCCTTCCGTCATCTGCTCCTTTGCCTTATCCCTGTCCACTCTTAACAAAAAGAATATACCTGAACTTAATCTGTCAACCAGCCAGATAACAGGAGTAAGTATGACCATTAGCGGAGCGATAATGTGAATATATATCATTGCAATACGCTCGCTATACATTGTCGCAAAGGTCTTAGGGGTTATCTCTCCAAAAAGAAGTACCACCAACGTCAGTATTCCGGTAGCCACTCCTATGAACTTATTGCCAAATACATCTGTGGTAAATGTTGTGGCAAGTGCTGATGCTGAGATATTAACAATATTATTGCCTATCAGAATAGTGCTTAACATCTTTGAAGGATTGTCAAGAATCTTCAAAACCTTCATCGCTGTCTTATTGCCTTCCTCTGACAAGGCTCTCAATCTATGTCTGTTAACTGTCGTAAACGCCGTCTCCGCTGATGAAAAAAATGCGGATAATAAAACCATTAACAGGATCGCAATCAACTGCATATACGAGCCTGGGTCCAAAAAAATCACTCTCCTTAAATCAAATTTAACTATTTCGTAATTTTACTGAATGAAATATATATTGTCAAGTCATACTATTACTGAAAGGAAGTGATTCTATGCGAAGTACAAAGCAAACTTATGAATCTGTTGCAAGAAGATGCTCTGCTTACCATAAGACCAACGCAAGCGAATTGTCCAATTGTGTACGAGAGGATTGCAACAGCTGTCTCAACTGTGCACATTTTGCCGGCGATGAACATTGTAAACTGGATCTCTATGATGAGATCGTCAAAACACTCTGATACCATACATGATAAAAATCAAAACCACAGCATTGTAAAGCCGGATTCCGAAGAAATACAATGATATAGTAAAACTCTGCCTATCCTCCAAGAACACATCATCATCAGACACAGGCAGAGTTTTGCTTACTGCATATAAGTCCTTATGGATATTTCGTTCCACAGTTCATCTTTCCGATAGCCTTTATCACTTCCAACATAAGTATTTAACAGTTTTTCGTATAACTCATTCTTTGCATTCCGAACGATAACCTGCTTCTCATAATTTTTAATATTTTCAGCATGTTCCTCATCATTTTCTTCCAAAAGCTTAACAACATAGTATCCGTATTCTCCGGAAATCACCGTGCTTACTTCATTCTTTGAAAGGCTGTCTACTGCAGACTTATACTCTTTAGATAAATCTGAATATTTCAGAGTTCGTTCCACTCCCTTTACATTGACAGGTTCATTTTTAAGCAGCTCTTCTATATTCTCGCCGGCTCTTACATTTTCCGAAAATTGCTCTGCTGCCGACTTCATCTCATCAATTTCTTCAGAAGATATTCTGATAAGTTCCCCGTTTTTATCTGTTTTTATCATGCCGGAATCATCAAGGATGACCGTTGGAAATGTCACCTGAAATACTCTGATATACCTGTCATCCTCATTAATATCCAAAGATATACCATTATCATTTTCTTCAGATTCATTGTCGGTCACATCGTCCGATTCATTGCCACCCTGAGATTCATTATCATCAGAAGCTTTATCAAGGACATCACTATATTCGTCACCTATTGAACCGGCATAAGAATTCGCTCTAAGCTTCATCTCATAAATCTTCAAGATATCATTTTTGGTAATATTCTTTTCTTTAAATGCTGATTCTCCAAACTTTGAGAGCAGCTGTTCCGTCTTAGTCTCAGCCTCTTCTTTATCCTCAGACGATAATACCACCTTATTATCGTCTGCCTCCTTCGAAAGCAGTACTGAAAGAACAATCTCCTCCTCAAGATCACTCTTATAATGTTCAGCGTAGGTCTCACCATTTTCATATATATCATCAAGCTTATCCGAATCCACAAGACCATGTTCCATTACATAGATGAACCCGAAGACATCTACATCTTTTTTATCTATGGTTGTACCATTAAGTGTATAGATTATATCACTCTTTTTTCCGCAAGCTGTAAGTCCGGCGATAAGCAATACCACCATAAACATAAATGATATTTTTCTGACTACCTTCATATCCATAACCTCTTAAAAAAGAAATAAGCCGGCTGTATGTATCGGACACAGCCGGCTTTAGTACATATCTGATTAGTTATTGATGAGCTTGTCATCCTCATTGTTCCAGCTGTAAAGCTTACGAACTTCTTTACCTACGATCTCTGCCGGATGCTCAGCAGCTTTCTTTCTCATAGCC
>CAJOLO010000243.1 GCA_905235345.1 uncultured Lachnospiraceae bacterium | reverse complement strand
GAGGAGATTAATCCGGATTGTGAAGTGAGAACCTATAAGACCTTTTATCTTCCCGATACTGCAGACCAGTTTGATTTTTCTGAATATGATTATGTGGTGGATGCTATTGATACCGTGACAGGTAAACTCCAATTGGTTGAGGAGGCGAAGAGAACAGGTACGCCTATCATTTCCTCAATGGGTGCAGGTAATAAGCTTGATCCCACTGCATTTAAGGTTGCAGATATATATGAGACATCGATATGTCCTTTGGCAAAGGTGATGCGCAGGGAGTGCAGAAAACGTGGAATTGAGTCACTGAAGGTTGTCTATTCCGAGGAGAAACCGATCAGACCGTTTGAGGATATGTCAATAAGCTGCAGGACTAACTGTATCTGTCCTCCGGGGACGGTGAGAAAATGTACTGAGCGGAGGGATATTCCGGGTTCGACTGCATTTGTACCATCTGTTGTTGGTCTTATTATTGCAGGAGAGATTATTAAGGATCTGACAATATAATATGAAGAAAGAATAAGTATAAGCAGGTAAGTAGTAAAGCAGATTGGCTGTCTGCCTGGATAGAAATGAGAAAGGCTGTCGATCATATGTCAGATAAGGAAAAACAAAGAACATACATCGCCATTGATCTGAAATCCTTCTATGCCTCTGTAGAGTGCAGAGAGAGAGGTATGGATCCTTTAAAGACCAATCTTGTTGTGGCAGATGCCGAGAGGACAGAGAAGACTATCTGTCTGGCTGTATCACCATCGCTTAAGGCATATGGAATACCCGGGAGAGCAAGATTGTTTGAAGTGGTGCAGAAGGTAAGAGAGATTAATGCATCAAGAAGAACCAAGGCGCCGGACGGAAAGCTTGTGGAAAGTTCATGTGATGCCGAGGTACTTTCTAATAATCCGTCACTGGAACTTGATTACGTGATTGCAACGCCCCGAATGGCACTTTATATGGACTACAGTGCAAGAATATACAATATTTATCTGAAATATGTAGCGCCTGAGGATATACATGTATATTCTATCGATGAGGTGTTTATGGACGTTACGGATTATCTTAATATCTATCATCAGACACCTAGGGAGCTTACACAGACGATTGTAAAGAATGTGTATGATGAGACCGGAATAACTGCAACGGCGGGTATAGGAACCAATATGTATCTTGCGAAGGTTGCAATGGATATTGTGGCAAAACATATTAAGGCGGATAGCTTCGGGGTAAGGATTGCAAAGCTTGACGAGATGAGTTACAGGAGACTTCTGTGGACTCATGAACCATTGACGGATTTCTGGAGGGTTGGTCATGGTTATGCTGACAGATTATCCAAGTATGGTATATATACCATGGGAGATATTGCGAGGTGTTCTGTCGGAAAGCCGACGGATTTCCATAATGAGGATCTGCTCTATAAGCTGTTCGGAGTTAATGCCGAGCTTTTGATAGATCATGCGTGGGGATGGGAACCATGCACAATAGCGCAGATTAAGGCATATAAACCGGATAGTAACAGTATGGGTTCAGGCCAGGTGCTTCAGGAACCCTATGAATATGAGAAGGCAGGGATAATAGTCAGGGAGATGACCGAGCTTTTGGTACTTGATCTTGTTGACAAGGGACTTGTGACGGACCAGATGGTACTAACTATTGGTTATGATATAGAGAACCTGACGGATGAGAAGAGACGGAAAGCATATAATGGTGAGGTAAAGGCAGATCATTATGGAAGGCTTGTTCCAAAGCATGCACACGGGACGACTAATCTCAAGCATTATACATCATCATCAATGCAGATAGTTAATGCGGTAATGGAACTTTACGAAAGAATCATAGACCCGGCACTTTTGATAAGAAGGATATATGTTACGGCCAATCATGTTGTGCCTGAACATAATGTCTCTCAGAAAGAAGAATATGAGCAGCTTTCTTTGTTCACAGATTATGAGCTGAAAGAGAAGGATGACAGAGAGGAGAAAGAACGCTTGAATGATGAGAAGAAGATGCAGGAGGCGATGCTTTCCATACAGAAAAAATACGGAAAGAATGCGATATTGAAGGGGATGAATCTTAAGGAGGGTGCGATGACTATGACGCGTAACAATCAGATAGGCGGACATAAAGCGTGATCCGTGCTGTGGTGCAGGTTATTAGTTCCGTTAATTAGAAAACGCTATACTAATAGCATTGAAATATATAATATGCACAATTAAAAAGATGTAAATCTGAGTTTCGTAATTGCCTCAATAGCATTGAATGTATAAGAGGATGATGTTAATGGATAATATAAGTAAAGATAAATATGAGGATATAATTGAACTTCCACATCATGTGTCAGAAAAACATCCGCAGATGAGTATGGAAAAAAGGGCCGCACAGTTTGCACCGTTTGCTGCTTTGACAGGTTTTGAAGAAACTATAACGGCAACAGAGCAGCTTTGGGAACAAAAGGTAGAGAATGAGATAGTTTATGAGGATATTTAGGTTCTTTTGATAACTGTGAATGGTAACATCTAATTAAAAAAAAATTTGTAAAATTATGTGTTTTTTATTGACATATGCGGAATAAAATGGTAATATTGAGATAGTTAAATTCGATGGGCAAAGCAAGAGAAATC
>CAJOLO010000242.1 GCA_905235345.1 uncultured Lachnospiraceae bacterium | reverse complement strand
CCGATTATGACCATAGAAAGAAAGTCAGAGAATAAGTTACGAAAGACCTTGGCTAAGATTGAAGAACTGATCGTTGAGTATGAGGTTTCTTTTGTTGTGCTTGGATATCCTAAGAATATGGATAATACTGAAGGAGACAGAGCACTTGCAACTAAGGAATTTATGAATCAGATCGAACGGAGAACCGGGCTTGAGGTTGTATTGCAGGATGAAAGAAT
This sequence comes from uncultured Lachnospiraceae bacterium, assembly GCA_905235345.1. Taxonomy (GTDB): domain Bacteria; phylum Bacillota; class Clostridia; order Lachnospirales; family Lachnospiraceae; genus CAG-590. The sequence continues at coordinate 4,853 of CAJOLO010000242.1, read as the reverse complement.
GACTACAATAGAATCAGAGAGAATCCTGATCGAAGCGGGAGTCAGACGTGAGCACAGAAAGGAATATGTAGACAAGATGGCTGCGGCAGTGATCTTGCAAAGCTATCTGGATAGTAATTCGCGGAAGGATAATGAATAATATAAACTAAACAGTACTGTTTGTAGATTATTTTTTTGTTTGACAAACATTAGAATTCAAACGGTCGTATTATGAAAGGAATATTAAGATATGGATGATGAATTGGAGACTATAGTTATTAATTTTGAAGATGGAGAAGAAGTGGAATTCTATGTATTGGAAGAGACACAACTAATGGGCATAAACTATTATCTTGTTGTTTCATCTGAGGAATATGATGAGAATGATGAGATAGAATGTCTTATTCTTAAAGAGAATGTAGATGAATCAGATGAAGGATACGGAATGTATTCTTTTGTTGAGGATGAGGAAGAATTGCAAGGGCTGTCAAAGATATTTGATGAGCTTTTAGAAGATAGTGATATGGAGGTAGAATTTTGAAAGTGAATACGAAAAGGGGAGAGTCTGATAATCGTCATTTCAGCAGAAAGAAATCGGAGAAGACTCCCGGCGTGAAGATCATTCCTCTTGGAGGACTTGATCAAATCGGCATGAACATTACAGCTATTGAGTATGGAGATACTATAATTGTAATTGATTGCGGTTTGGCATTTCCTGAGGAGGATATGTTAGGTATTGATCTTGTAATACCTGATGTTACTTATCTCAAGGATAACGCAGATAAGGTTAAAGGACTTGTGGTAACTCATGGGCATGAGGATCATATTGGTGCAATCCCGTATATAGAGAAAGAAATCAATATGCCTATATATGCTACTAATCTTACGATTGGACTTATTGACAATAAGTTAAGGGAACATAATCTGCTTAATAATGTTAAGCGTAAGGTGGTTTCTTATGGACAGACGATTAATCTTGGTTGTTTTAGAATAGAATTTATCAGATCCAATCATTCTATAGCGGATTCGGCCGGATTGGCTATATATACTCCTGTGGGAATTCTTGTGCATACAGGAGATTTTAAGGTTGATTTCACTCCGGTATTCGGAGAGACGATTGATCTGCAAAGATATGCAGAATTGGGTAAGAAGGGAGTTCTTGCACTTATGGCAGACTCCACTAATGTGGAGAGACCGGGATTCACACCCAGTGAGAAGAAGGTTGGACGAACCTTTGACATGCTCTTTGCAGAGCACAGAAATAACAGACTTATAATTGCGACATTTGCTTCTAATGTTGACAGAGTACAGCAGATTATCAACAGCGCCCATAAATACGAAAGAAAGGTTGTTATTGAAGGGCGCAGTATGGTGAATGTTATTAATACTGCTTCAGAGCTTGGTTTTATACAGATTCCTGATAACACCTTGATTGAAATAGATCAGATTAAGAATTATCCTGATGAACAGATTGTGCTTATCACTACGGGAAGTCAGGGTGAGAATATGGCTGCATTATCAAGAATTGCTGCCAATATTCATAACAGAGTTAGTATTAAGCCGGGAGATACCGTAATATTAAGTTCAAGTCCTATCCCGGGTAATGAGAAGGCAATTAATAAAGTAATTAATGAATTAGAGATGAAAGGTGCGGAGGTCATTTTCCAGGATACCCATGTATCAGGACATGCATGTCAGGAAGAACTTAAGCTTATATATGCATTGACGAAGCCGCAATTCGCAATTCCCGTTCACGGAGAGTACAGACATCTGAAACGGCATGCTGAGCTTGCTATGGAGATGGGAGTAGAGAAAGATCATGTTGTTGTTATGAGTAATGGTAATGTACTTGAACTTTCTGATAAAAGTGCAAAGGTTACAGGTAATGTTACGGCACAGGGGATTCTGGTGGATGGTCTTGGCGTTGGAGATGTAGGTAATATTGTATTAAGAGATCGTCAGCATCTATCACAGAACGGACTTATTATTGTTGTTGTAACACTTGAAAAACACAGTAATATGCTGGTTGCGGGGCCGGATATAGTATCACGCGGTTTTGTATATGTAAGGGAATCGGAGAATCTTATGGAGGAGTGTCGTGACGTAGTTGAAGATGCACTTACGGGATGCCTTGAAAAAAATACTGCGGATTGGGGAAAGATCAAGACGGCCATTAAAGATGATCTGGGTGAATTCCTATGGAAGAGAACGAAGAGGAATCCGATGATATTACCAATAATTACTGAAGTATGATTGTAATTATATTACAGGAAAGAATACGTCTGTATAGAAGACTTGAAATGCGTTAATGCGAGGGACAGTCATTATGTGGTACGGAGGTGGATGAAGTGATTGATCATGCGAAGCAACTTAATCAGGCAATCAAATACAGTGAAGAGTATAGGAATTATCAGGAAGCATTAGCAGCGGTAAGGGATAATGAAGAACTTTATCACACAATGAATTTGTTCAGACGAAAGAATTATGAATTGCAAAACTATGATGATGGTATCAACCGATATGGTGAGATACATGCATTAAGACTTGAATTTGATGATATATTGAGACATCCCATTGTCAATCGATTTTTGGTTGCGGAGCAGATTTTATCAAAAAAGATGGCAGATATGTATGAAGAGATCGCAGAAGGTCTTGAATTAGATTATAATTATATGGAGTGAAGATGTATGACCGGACGAGAAAGTAAGTTCAAGATAATATGCGGATTTATATTAAGGACAATGATCAATATTATTTTTGTGTTTGGTATCTATGAAGGTTTTGTGTATTCTTATGTATTTTCATATAAATTATTTGCGGACATTCCGTATAAGCCTGCGACTTCAGAGATGATCAGCATTACCATAGAGCCTGAAAGCAGTGCGACTGATGTGGCAAAGCTTCTTGACGAGCTTGGAGTTGTGGATGGTCAATATCTGGTGCTTGCAAGGATGTATCTTGGGAAATACAATTCAAGGATTCAACAGGGAACATATAAACTGGGACCGGGTATGACACCGGATGAGATATGCAGATGTATATGCGGAATACAAAGTGAGGAGTCGTCATGATCAATGATGAGAGAATAATTTCATTCATCAATTCCTTTGGTACCGATGAGAACGGGATAATTGGTGATGTTGAACGGGAAGCTTTAAAAGATGATGTTCCGATTATAAGGAAAGAAACACGAAGCTTTATCAGAAGTATGCTTCTGATAAAGAAACCGATGAGAATTCTTGAAGTAGGTACGGCGGTAGGATTCTCGTCGATATATATGTGCAGATATATGCCTGAAGGCTGTCATATTACCACTGTTGAGAACTGGGAACCCAGATGCTGTAAGGCACGGGTTAATTTTGAAAGAGCGGGTGTGAGTGATCGGGTGACACTTATTGAGGAAGATGCTGCGGTTGTTTTAGCTGATTTGAAAGATGAGTTTGACTTTATATTTATGGATGCCGCTAAAGGGCAATATATTAATTTTCTCCCTGACGTAATAAGGCTTCTGCGTAAAGACGGAGTTCTTATTTCGGATAATGTGTTGCAGGATGGTGAAGTCCTTGATTCAAGGTATATTGTGGAACGAAGAAAAAGAACAATACATGGCAGAATGAGGGAATACCTTTATGAACTTACACATAATCAATTGTTGGATACATCAATAATTCCGTTGGGCGATGGGATTGCGTTATCTGTCAGGATATAATTATTTAACTTAGTCGGGATTAACGCCACGGCTATGTTAAATGTTTTGCGAGTCATGATTGTTATACTATAATAATAGGAATATGGATGATTTAGATATGGATGATAAACATAAACGTAATAAAGTTGAACTTCTTATACCTGCCGGAAGCCTTGAGGTTTTAAAGGTTGCTGTTGATTATGGAGCTGATGCGGTATATATAGGCGGTGAGAGATTTGGACTTAGAGCGAAGGCTCATAATTTTTCCTTTGAAGACATGAAATTTGCCGTGGAGTATTGTCATGCCCGGAATGTCAGACTGTATGTTGCAGTTAATATATTTGCGCATAATGACGATCTTGAAGGAATCAGGAATTATTTTGAGGAATTGAAGCCGATTGGCGTGGATGCATTGATTATTTCCGACCCTGCGGTATACATGATGGCGAAGGAGATGTTGCCTGAGGTTGAAAGACATATCAGCACTCAGGCAAATAATACCAATTATGGAATATATAGGTTCTGGTACGATATGGGAGCATCAAGGGTTGTATCTGCCAGAGAACTTTCTCTTAAGGAGATTAAGGAGATCAGGAATAATATTCCTGATGATATGGAGATAGAAAGTTTTGTTCACGGAGCTATGTGTATATCATATTCCGGCAGATGTTTGCTTTCCAATTATCTTACCGGGAGGGATGCTAATCAGGGAGCGTGTACACATCCGTGCAGATGGAAGTACGCTGTGTTGGAGGAGAAACGACCTGATGAGTATTTTCCGATAGAGGAAGATGATCGCGGAACGTATATATTTAATTCTAAGGATCTTAATATGATAGAGCATATACCGGAACTTGTGGATGCAGGGATTGACAGTTTCAAGATTGAAGGACGGATGAAGACTGCGTTATATGTCGCAACGGTTACCAGGACTTATAGAAAGGCTATTGATGACTATTATAAAGGGATAGATTTATATCTATCTAATCTGGATTATTACAGAGAAGAGATTGGCAAATGCACATATCGCCAGTTTACCACGGGATTTTATTATGGCAAACCTGACACAGATTCGCAGGTATATGACAATAATGAATATGTTAAAGATTATACATATATAGGGACTGTTGAATATATTGATGACAATGGATTGCTTCACTTTATGCAGAGGAATAAGTTCAGCGTA
>CAJOLO010000241.1 GCA_905235345.1 uncultured Lachnospiraceae bacterium | reverse complement strand
TCTGAGTCTTGGAGAAGCATCCTCTTTACCCATACCTATAACCGATATTCCTTCTTTACGAATTCTTTCAACAAGACTGGTAAAATCACCGTCAGATGTAACAATACAGAATATATCTGCCGGATTCTCCTTATAAAGAAAATCCATAGCATCAATAACCAAAGCTATATCTGCTGCATTTTTACCCGCTTTAGTGGTATCTGCCTGATAGCGCTGTAAATTGTATTCTATAGCCTTGTTATTCCATTTCTTTGTATTCTGATTATCAATAAAATCTCCATATATCTGGGCACTGATAATATCCCCTTTATCGGATATATATTCCATAATACCGTCTGCAAATTTGGCACTTGTGTTTTCTGCATCAATCAGCAGAACTATCTTCTTCTCATCCATAATTCTTTCCTGCAATTCACTAATATTTACTGTTTTTATTGTTATGGAACAATAACTTCTTTAGCCGCTGTATAGCTTCCATAAAGCTTCTTCTTCCCCGACATCCTATATGGTCTCATCTTAACATAGTATGTACCTGACGGAAGAGCTTTGCTGCAGGATGTTTTCCCGCTATTTTTTATTGTCGCTAACTTTGAATACTTTTCACCGGAAATTGATGCATAATATATCTCATATCCCGATGCCGATGAATTCTTCTTCCAGCTTATCGTAACCTTATCATCAGCACTTACTTTGAAGCCCTTCATTCTTGCGGGTCCAACTGTTATCTTACACTTTAGTGTCTTCTTACCTGAACCATTCACAAATGTTCCCGAAACAGTTGTAGTTCCATACTTTTTCCCCTTAACCTTACCTGAAGTACTTACAGAAGCTATCCTGCTGTTAGAGGTCTTCCATGTGACTTTTCTGTGTACATGCTCTGCAGCAAGCAGCGAAAGAGTCTGGGTGTCTCCCTTTGAAACCCCAAGCTTACTCGTGTTCAAATGAAAACCGGACTTCACGGAAGTAATATCTGTATATGCCTTTATCCGGGCATTAGCCTTAAGCTGCTTGCCCATATCATGCCATTTGCCATTTACTTTAATAAAGGATTGATTCTTTCCGACATCAGCTATGAAACGTATCCAGTCATTGGATGCATCATAATATGTTGTGTCAACCCCCATATATGCATATCTTCCGTTTGCGTCAGTTAACTTTACCAAAACCGAAAAATATTCTCCCGCCGTAAGCGAAACAGGTTCAGGAAGCTCTACCTTCTGATATCCGGCATCTGAAAAGGCTCCTTTAATCGAAGACGAAAATGCTTTAGTTCCACCTGTAGGCTTTGACGCACTGTTAAGTCCTGTATAAATCTGAACCTCATATTGTGCACCTGCAGTAGTTGTAAATATACTTATCGCTTTTAACTCTTCATTGTTCTCTCCTGCTCCCTTAGCCTTAAAAACATTGGCATACCATTCTGCAGAATTATAAGCATATGCAGGATTGCCGCTTCCGTCATGCTGATAATAATTATTATAATCCGATTCTTTCCTGATTGTCTCAAAGCTCATAAGCTCACTTAGTGATTTATCCTCATATGATATATATATATATCCGTTATCGCCAAATGAAGTGCCATAACTATTCTTGACTATCCACGCACCATCATTCATCGGAGTGCTTTTAAATTTATTCTTCGAATAATTATCATCCCATCCAACTATTGTAATCGCATGATTTCCACCCTTTGACGGACAATAATAAGAGCCGTTCTCTTTATTGTAAAAGCTTTCGGTAAAAAATATACCTGCAGCCACAGCACCGTGATCTGTAATTGCCTGTTTAATCTTTTGAACGGAATTGGTCAACTTATTTGTATCATACTTATACAGATACAAATTCTTTACAACGTAATCCCCCACATAGCACATATCCGGTGACGGCACTGTGAGATACGGTGATTGACTTTCCGTATGTATGCCTACTCCTGTTGTAAGAGCAATTCCGGTACCTTGAAGCGTTCCTGACGCAGTAAGATAATCATATCCGGGTCTTACGATCATGTTGTAATCGCCCTTAGTATATTCCAGTTTATCTTTCTGCCTGTTATAAAAGAAATATGCAATAGAGTTTTCCGAAATATCAATATCCGCTCCTGCAAGTCCATTCTTTATCAGGTTAGTCTCTAATGTAGCAGCTGTTGCAAAGGACCAACAGGTTTCATAATTGCCCTGATCCTTTACCGGTGTAACCCAGCCATTATTTCTTGAATCGAAAACAGGTGCCTGAACATTTCCCCTCTTTGTAACAGGCGTGGCACTGTCTTCATCGTGAATAACCGCCGGCGTTATCCAGCTTTTTGAAGTTATATAGTTATAAGAATCCGTCGTCTTCGCATTGGCAGGAAGCACGTCAATACCACAAAAGGCAATCGCACATGCCAAAATCACCAAAGCAACAGCTTTCCTGATTCTCAATAAATCAACCATCTGTTTACGTATCTTCTCGTTAATAATATCTTTCATACATCTACTCCATTCTTTATATTAATATTTGTATATAAACGCCTCATGCGTTCTTAGATATAATGCTTTGCTTTCTCATAAGATGTTTCTCATAAGATGCCCTTTACTCATTCAGCATATACACCCGCTCCTTTCCGTATACATAGAAGTATGCATCTGTAATTCATTTCTATTTCTTCTTTTTTCTAAGACTGTAATATATATTCCCTTTCTTGAGTTTATACCCCCGGTACTTTGCAAGTTCCGAAACAGTTACCAGTTGATATCCCTCTTTCTTAAGCTGAGGAATAAGATAAAGCGCTGCTCGTTTGGTAGGCTCATGAATATCATGCATCAAAACAATATCCCCATCTTTCACATGGTTCATTACAGCCGAAATAGTCTTGTCTGTATTCCTCGTCTTCCA
>CAJOLO010000240.1 GCA_905235345.1 uncultured Lachnospiraceae bacterium | reverse complement strand
AATGATTATTTTCCCTAATCACAAAAATCCGCCCTGCATAAGCAGGACGGATTTTTTACATATTAGTTAATGTATGAAATTTTATTCTTTAATATCTACTTGACACCGTTAACCAATTCGTCAAGCATCTTAGGTAGTTCTTCATCCATTGTCTCGTCTGAGAACTGGCAGGTACCAACAGCTTTGTGACCGCCTCCGCCATACTTAAGCATAAGACTTCCTACATCAATTGTAGCTGTACGGTTAAGGATGCTGTAACCAACGGCAGCAGAACATCCGTGACCACCCTTACCATTAACGATCCATGCAGAAATGTTCTGTTCCGGATACATGCTGTAGATCATGAAACGATTTCCCGAATAGATAGGATCTACACCGCGGAGATCAGTGATGATAACGTCTTTCTCAACACGGGTATGTGCTGTAACCATCTCTTTGAACTTCTCAGTTTGTTCAAAATAAACTTCGATACGTTCCTTAACGTCCGGAAGATTAAGAATCTCATCTGTGTTCATTGTACGGCAGGCCTGCATTAATTCCTCCATAAGCTTGTAGTTAGGAATTGTGAAATTACGCCATCTTCCAAGACCTGTACGGGGATCCATAAGAAAACCGATTAATATCCATCCGGTAGGGTTAAGTACTTCATCTGCTGTAAGATTACCGGAATCTACTTTGTCAACGGCTACCATCATATCATCAAAATGAGAGAATTTCTCTTCACCACCGTAATATTCATAAATAATTCTTGCACATGAAGGAGTGATACGACTTTCACCTTTATATTTACCCTCCAATGCCTGACGCTCATGCTCACTTGAGTGATGATCAAACCAAAGACCACAGCCTTCTACAAACGGTACATTGGCGAGACAGTCATTCTCACTAACGGGAATCAAACCATCCTGTAGATCTTTTGGATGAGCAAATGTCCATGAATCAATTATTCCTGCTTCCAATAATAAAGTGCCACATGCAAGACCGTCAAAATCAGAACGAGTTACTAATCTCATGTATATTATACCTCCCAACAATAATAATTATATAGTAATAAAAACTCACATAAATATATACGATTATTTTATCTTATTTTCTATACTATTTCAAGAAAAATATAAATGTTAATTGTAATAATAACGGAAAAAATGTCGATAATCATGTGTTATCGGTGTATGGAATAATAAAGCGGATAAAGAGTCTTAAACTTAAGAGGTGTCTAAAAATCTTAATTTAACGGCATTGGCTGTGAAAGTAACCGTAAACCAAAGTCGTGTACTTATCCGGCAAGAAAAATTTGAAAAATTATCATATAAATGTTAGAATTAGCTCACTTACAATTAATAATTGATAATTGATAATTTATTTTTATAGGATGGTGCAATATGCTAGACAAAGAAGATTATATGAGACGTGCAATTGAACTGGCGAAGCTTGGTGAGGGTAAAGTCAATCCCAATCCGTTGGTGGGAGCAGTTATAGTGAAGGACGGAGTGATAATAGGTGAGGGTTATCACATGAAATACGGAGGACTTCATGCAGAGAGGAATGCATTTGGAAGCCTTGCAGATCCGAAGCTTGCCGAAGGTGCAGAGATGTATGTGACCTTGGAGCCGTGCTGTCATCAGGGAAAACAGCCACCGTGTACTGATGCGATAATTGAACATGGGATTTCCAAGGTGTACGTAGGTTCTGATGATCCGAATGAACTGGTTGCCGGAAAGGGAATACAGATACTTCGTGATGCCGGAATATATGTGGAGACAGGCTTTTTGAAGGAGGAGTGCGATGAACTAAACCCTGTGTTCTTTCATTATATAACAACGAAGACTCCTTATGTCGTCATGAAGTATGCTATGACACTTGACGGAAAGATTGCCACAAGAACGGGACATTCGCAGTGGGTATCGGGAGAAGATTCAAGAAACAGAGTCCAGCATACCCGTAACGCATTGCCTGCGATTATGGTGGGAATCGGAACGATATTAAGTGATGATCCGAGACTCACGTGCCGATTGGAAGATGGAAGAAATCCGGTGCGTATAATATGTGATTCTAAGCTTAGGATACCATTATCAAGTAATGTGGTTTCAACAGCCGGGGATGTTCCTACTATTATTGCTACTATTGAACCGCATCCGGAATATAACCGTTTCTGGCATGAACAGAAAGAATGGCTTGAAAAAGAAGGCGTTGAAGTACTGGTCGTTGATGAAATTGACGGACGACCTGACCTTAAAGACCTTATGAAAAAGCTTGGGGAAAAGGAAATCGACGGATTGTTGTTAGAAGGCGGATCTACGCTTAATTATGCGGCATTGCAGGCCGGTATAGTACAGGAGATTCATGCTTATGTGGCACCGAAATTCTTTGGCGGTGTCGGTTTTTATACTCCTGTCGCAGGTGAGGGAGTTGAGAAGGCGACCGAGGCTATGGAATGTACATTTATATCATCCGAACAGGTCGGAGAGGATATACTGTTGAAATATAGAATCTGAGAGGATATTATTTTTAAATTTGTTCTTGCAATTTTGCAGAAAATGATATAGAATATACAAGTCGCTTATATGTGACATGCAGTTGTGGCGGAATGGCAGACGCGCTAGATTCAGGTTCTAGTGAGGTAACACTCGTGTGGGTTCAACTCCCATCAACTGCAT
>CAJOLO010000239.1 GCA_905235345.1 uncultured Lachnospiraceae bacterium | reverse complement strand
AGAAACGGAGTGATAAGCGGGTCTGTTAAAAAAACTTCTGCAGATAAGAAAGATGATTCTAAGAAGCTTGCGGATGACGGAAAGTCTGATAAGAAGCGTGAAGGTCAATCGAATGACGAGTACACGGATGCTGACAGATATTCTCATTACGATGAGCAGGTTCTTAAAAAAGTAAAGAAGCAGTATAAAGTAAAGAAAGATCACCGGCCAATACTTATAGACAGGTCGGAAACATATAAGATTCGCGAATGTCCTGCATTTATATGGAGAGTACATAATAAGGTGTATATCCTTCTTTTGGAGAAGGAACCGAGAAAACTGTGTATATCACGAGATATGATTCACAATGTAGGATATCGTCCGGGAGTTAAGGTCGACAGAACAAGGGAATATGCAGCATTTCACAAAGAGAATCTTATCACCTCTGTTTTCTCGGAATATCTTCCGGATTACTCGTCTTCAAAGGTGAAAAATGATCCGTTAAAGGTTAAGAATCTTTATGTTATAGCTCCTGACATATACATCACCAACAAAAGCATTGCACAGGTGATGGATTTATTATATCTCAATTTTATGCCTGAGGATAAGATTACACAATCTGAAAAATTAAACGGATATTTCAAGAAGATATATGCCGCCAATATCCTTTTTAAGGACAGGGTTTACAGTATTACGGAATATAAGGATGAGGTTGAGAAGGTTTTAGGAGAGATGATTTATGCACAGATGCCACAGAGGGAGTATGATGTTACACTTGATAATCTTGTGAAAGGTCATCTTATATCTCAGGAATATGCCGATTACTATAAGGAACGCAGAGAAAGACATGAATGACATTTAGTACTAACCGCACTGTCAGGCAAGCATCCTTCGCATTAAGTCCGGTTATTTTGCTAGCGTTTCAGATGAAGAAGATGCAGATGCTCCTCAAAGCATACTCCTGCATTAACCGGAATATTCAGTCTGGAGGATGTTTCAAGACAGGTGCATATAAAGTTCATGGCCTGATGCACAGAGTCCGAAAGATTGACTCCGTGTATGCTGTTTCCGGCAATTATAGATGCGAATACATCTCCTGTCCCGGGTCTTAGGGGCAGGATTTTTCTGTTATATATAATTTCGAAATGAGGTTTGGCAGAAGCTTTACAATCATTATTATCATTGTTGTCACTTTTATTACTGTTTATATAATCCTGATAATATATAGCGTTACCAAGCATATCGTCTTTACAAAGTCCGGTGACTACAATCTGTTGTGCTCCCATACCAACCAATTCGGAACACATCTCTTTAATCTCATCATCTGTAATATCCGGATGATATTTCCGCCCGGTAAGTATGCACAGCTCGGTGAGATTCGGTGTGGTAATGGATGACTGTGATACCAGCTCACGCATACCGTTGCACATCTCCTCGGTATATGAATCGTAGATTATTCCATTGTCACCCATTACGGGATCAACGATTATCTTGGAAAAGGAGAAATCCTCTATCATTTTCCTGATGATTGAAATCTGGGTTACTGAGCCCAGAAATCCTGTGTATAATCCGTCAAAGCCAAAGCCCAGATGTTTCCATTTATTAAGGTAATCCTCCATGTAAGGAGTGAAATCAAGAATGGAATAATCAGGATACTCCGTCTGATTTGAAAGGATAGCCGTCGGTACAACACCGCATGATATTCCCATAGCGGAAATAACTGGAAGTGATACGGTTAGTGAGCAGCGGCCATAGCCTGATAAGTCATTGACGATTGCGATTGAAGGTTGCATGGGGTTCTCCTTTTCTGTGCATAATGCTAAACAACAATTTATAAGATATACGATATAGGAATAAAATGCAAGAGGAAGATTAGATGTGTACTTATCATATTTAAGTGAAAAATGAGAAAATTCATCAAAATTTAAAAAAATACTTGATTTTTTTAAGAGATTGGTTTATATTATCTACTGTTGAAGCGAATATTGTATTTAAGAACAAGGGTGTTCTCGTCGGGAGAATACCCTTTCGTTGTTTAAAAGGTGTTTGCAGTACATAGATGAGATTCTTCCGGCAGGAACCTTATGTTATCTACATTCGCCAGATTAAGAACGCAGTGATGTGATGGCTATGCAGCGAGTGAGAGTTTATTAATTGATGATTCTGAAAGATAACAGAATTTCAATGCAGAACTTTTGACGGAAAGGGCAGGTTATTATATCAGCTATGGTTCAATATGAAAATGCCGGGAAAGGAAGTAAGAACGTATGAGCGAGAAAGTGAATGTAACAGAGATTTTTGGTTCTAATGTATTTAATGATGCTGCAATGAAAGAGCGTCTTCCGAAAGCAGTATATAAGGAGCTTAAGAAGACGATTGAGCTTGGAAAGGAACTTAATCCAGCCATTGCGGATACTGTTGCCAATGCCATGAAGGATTGGGCTATTGAAAAGGGTGCAACCCATTATACACATTGGTTCCAGCCTATGACAGGAATCACAGCGGAGAAGCATGATTCATTTATTAATCCGACAGATGACGGTAAGGTTATGATGGAGTTTTCGGGTAAGGAGCTTATCAAGGGTGAGCAGGAGGACTTCGTGCTACTAATGAGGCAAGAGGTTATACAGCATGGGATTGTACATCACCTGCATTTATTAAGGAATCACCGGATGGAAGCTCAGTACTGTGCATTCCGACAGCATTTTCTTCATATACAGGTGAAGCGTTAGATAAGAAGATTCCGTTGCTTCGTTCAATGGAAGCTGTTAATACTCAGGCGTTAAGAATATTAAGATTATTCGGTAATACGACATCAACTAAGGTTACGACTTCAGTAGGACCTGAGCAGGAGTACTTCTTAGTAGATAAGAAGGATTACGAGAAGAGAAAGGATCTTATTCTTACAGGTCGTACTCTTTTCGGTGCAATGCCTCCTAAGGGACAGGAGCTTGATGACCATTATTTCGGAACAGTCAGAGAGAGAGTTCTTTCATACATGAATGACCTTAATGTAGAACTCTGGAAACTTGGAATTACAGCAAAGACACAGCATAATGAGGTTGCTCCGTGTCAGCATGAGTTAGCTCCGATATATGGAACGACCAATGTGGGAACAGACCACAACCAGCTTGTTATGGAGACAATGAAGCGTGTGGCAGAGCGTCACGACCTTGCGTGTCTTCTTCATGAGAAGCCGTTTGCGGGAGTTAACGGTTCAGGTAAGCACAACAACTGGTCAATGGGAACAGATGACGGAATCAATCTTCTTGATCCCGGTAAGACACCTCATGAGAACGTTCAGTTCCTGCTTATACTTACAGCAATTCTTAAAGCTGTTGATGAGCATGCGGATCTGCTTAGACTTTCTGCATCTTCAGCAGGTAACGACCACAGACTTGGAGCCAATGAGGCACCTCCGGCAATCATTTCAGTGTTCCTTGGCGAACAGCTTGATGATGTGTTGAAGCAGCTTGATACAACAGGAGAGGCTACAAGTTCTATTCAGGGTAAGACATATGAGTCAGGTGTATCTACACTTCCTTCATTTATGCAGGATGCCACAGACAGAAACCGTACATCACCATTTGCATTTACAGGTAACAAGTTCGAGTTCCGTATGGTTGGTTCTACCCAGTCTATTGCAACTCCGAATATCATACTTAACACTATCGTTGCCGACTCACTGTGTCAGATAGCAGATGAGCTTGAGAAAGCAGATAACTTTGAGATGGCAGTACATGATAAGATTAAAGAGCTTATTGCTAAGCATAAGAGAATTATATTCAACGGTGACGGATACTCAGAGGAATGGGTTAAGGAGGCAGAGCGTCGCGGACTTCCTAATATCAAGAGCTTAGTAGATGCCGTTGCTGCATATGAGGACGAGAAGAACATTGCTATGTTTGAGAAATTCAATGTACTTAGCAGAGCAGAGCTTGAGTCACGTGCCGAGATATATTATGAGAACTATGCTAAGCAGATTAACATCGAGGCAAAGACTATGCTGGATATGGCTAAGAAACAGATTATTCCTGCAGTTATGAAGTATTCAGCAGATACTGCCAAGGGAGTAAATGAACTCAAAGCAGCAGGTGTTGACACTTCAGTTCAGGAGAAGATTCTTATTGATATAGCTAAGGAGCTTAAGGAACTTACAGTAGCATGTGAGAAGCTTGCCGAGCTTGATGAGAAGGCTTTGGCATTAGAGTATGATATGGATAAAGCTGCTCACTGTTTCCATGATGAAGTATTTGCTGCAATGAACGAAGTGAGAACTCCGGCAGATAAGTTAGAAGGCCTGGTAGGAAAGGAATACTGGCCATTCCCTCAGTATGAGGATATTCTGTTCTATGTGTAGAATCAG
>CAJOLO010000238.1 GCA_905235345.1 uncultured Lachnospiraceae bacterium | reverse complement strand
GTTCATTTTAATGTTTGGAAGCTTTTTACGTTGCTGATAATATTTTTCTTTTATTGTGTTTTGGATTTGGTGATCCTTGTAGATTATGATACCATGGAAATACCCAACAGATTTGTGATTGTTATGTTATTTATTGCAGTTGCTTCATTTTTTTTCCTTCCGGGTGTGAGTGCACTATCACATCTTATAGGTGCTTTATGTATCAGTGTACCAATGTATCTTCTGACACTTGTGATACCGGGTGCTTTTGGAGGAGGAGATATTAAGCTTGTAGCAGCTATAGGACTTATGCTTGGCTGGAAATTAACGATTATAGGTTTTTTTATCGGTCTGTTGTTTGGGGGAATATATGGGATATGGATGCTTGTCTCAAAGAAGAAGGAGAAGAAGGAACATTTTCCGTTTGGACCTTTTCTATGTTCCGGTTATATGCTTGCTGTTATATGTGGTATGGATATAATAAATGCATATCTTAAAATTGCAGCTTATATACGCGGATAATGACTTTGCATTTATAATTAGAATATATTTTGGGGGGATGATAAAATGCCCAATTTTAAATATAAAGCACAGGATACAGATGGTAATATTGTGACGGGTGTATTGGTTGCTGTTGATGAACAGGATCTGCATGTACGTTTGAAACAGAAAAAATTAATGCTGATTGATTCAAAAAATCTTACCAAAACGGCCAATTACAAGCCGCTTAAGGCGAAAGCACTGGCGGAGTATTCAAGACAGATTGGAACATTGATGCGCTCAGGAATTCCTCTGGTCAGATGTCTTCAGATGTTGACGGAGGATGAAGCCGTCACGCCATACGAACGTAAAGTATATAACGATATTACGAAAGAGGTTATGCAGGGTGTTCCCCTTTCCAATGCCATGGAATCCATGAAAGGTGTATTTCCGCCACTCATTATTAATATGTTCAGAGCATCAGAATCAAGTGGCGGTCTTGATGATACCGCACTTCGCGTTGCCAGCCAATATACAAGTGAGGACAGATTGAATTCCAAGGTTAAAGGTGCAATGACATATCCTAAGATATTAAGTGCTCTTATTGTGTTGGTGGTTGCTGTTATATTCGGATTTGTAATGCCGCAGTTTGATTCATTGTTTGATTCTATGCCTTCATTGCCGCTTCCGACAAGAATAATGCTTGCAATAAGTGATTTTGTTGTAAAATATTGGGGTGCACTTATAATTGGAGTAGTGGTGGTATTTCTTCTTGGATATTTTCTTAAGAAGATTCCGGTTGTCTGTTACGAACTTGACAAGTTGAAGGTACATATTCCCAAGTTCGGTAAGTTATTCAAGGTCATATATACGGCGAGGTTTGCCAGGACACTTAGCTCATTATATTCTTCGGGAATTCCGATTGTATCCTGTCTGGAGATTTCCAGCAAGACTATTGGTAATCTTTACATAGAGAAACAATTTGAACAGGTTATTGCAGATACGACAGCGGGCGAATCTCTAAGCACTGCGATAGGAAAGGTTGATGGATTTGTCAAGAAAATTCAATCTTCAATACGTGTGGGTGAAGAGGCAGGTTCTCTTGATACAATGCTTGATTCCATTGCTGATGATATGGAATTTGAATCAGAGAGGGCTATAAGTCAGATGGTTGCATATCTTGAGCCTGTTATGATAGTGGTAATGGCGGTCATTGTCGGATTTATCATGATATCCGTAATTGTGCCGATTTATCAGTCATATCAACAGATTGGTGCAACCTGAGAAAATGACCTGAGAAGGATATGTGAACGTACTCAGAAGCAGAAACTAAGGAGGAACGGACATGGCATATACTGTTTATTTGTCTAATACAGATATCGAAGTGGTAAAGGGACAGAGTAACGGAAAAGCTGTTTCGGTAAGCCACGTTTATTCTGAACAGATGCCGGAAGGAAGTTTTTTAAATGGTGTAATAACCGATCCGGAAGGGGTGGAGTATGCACTGTCAGGTATGTGGAATAAGTATAAGCTTCCTAAGAAAGGAATAAGACTTGTAATCAATACTCCACAGATTTCTGTCAGAGTTATTGATATGCCGATTATGTCACAGAGTAAGGCTGATATATATCTTCAACGTGAATTCGAGGAGCGAAGCGGAGAAAGAAAAAGACTTCTGGGTTTCTACGTGATAAGCAGAAACAAAAAGAATAAAACGATGAAAGTGTGTACGGAACTTGCAGATGTTGATTTTATAGCTAATTATGTTAATGTGTTTGCGGGAGCAGGGATAACGCTGACTGAGATTAACAGTGGTATAGGAGTATCTGTCAATTTCCTTAAAAGATTGAGCTTTGCCAATGATACGAATTGTGTTGTTATGCTTCGTGACGGAATGACAGTAACCGCAATATATCTTGTTAAAGGCGAATATTTCTATTCTACAACTACAAGAACATTTAATAATCCGGGAACCTTGGAGTTTGCCAGTGAGATATCCAATACAGTAAGTCAGATTGAACAGTTTTCAAAGTCACAGAATGTTGAGGACTCAATATCACAGATATATCTCGGAGGTATGACCATAGAGGATTCAACCAATGTGGAACGTGCAGTTGCCATGAATTTGTCTGAGAATATTATATTACGGTGTTTAATATAAGTGTTATGAGAGGCGTGAGCTTCAGTTATTCAACGGATTCTCTGGATGCGTTATTCTATCCGACTGCCGGAATAATGACGCTCTCGGAACATTGGAATCTTCTTAAGATGTATGGAAAAGGAGAGATCATTGATACCACAAAACGTTCAAAGATAATTTATCTTGTCATACCCTATGTAGCGGCGTTTGTTATTATGCTTGGAATCACTGTTTCCAGATCAATTTCATATTCAAATAAGAAGCGTGAGCTCCAAGAGCTTAAAGATTATAATACTAACATTTCTAATATTATGGGTGCTGCTGAATATGATGAAGCGGCATCTAAGGTATCTTTATACAGTGACCATGTTAATGGATTAAGACTTCTGGAAAAGAATATTGACAGCTATCCTTTTCCTACATCTGAAATAGAAAAGATCATTGAAGGTGCCGCATTAGGTCTTGGAGATGTTACAGTTAACAACTACAATGCTGATAAAGGTGTTGTGGGAATTACAGCCAGGTTCAGCGAGGTTGATACTGTAAATACTTTTATCGATCGTCTGAATGACAATAATTGCTTCTATGAGATAAATTACACGGGATATTCTGAGATTAACAGCTCCGGTCAGTGGGTTGCTAATCTGGAATGTATCCTTTCGGAAGATGCGGGGAGGTGATCGGATGACAACAGCAATTACTGCAAGAGATAAGAAACTGCTATATATGCTTGGAATTATCGTCATTGTTGCATTATTTTATATAATTGGGATAAGACCGATCAATCGCAAGATTACCGCTATTAATAAGGATATCGATGATGAACAGGTAGTATATGATACTATCAAGATGAAACTTTATCAGTTGGATTTGATTGAAGATTTTAAAGTTAATGCAGAGAATATGGTTGAAGAAATGTCATCAAGATATTATGAGATGATGAGTTCGGCCGAGGCGGATAAGTTTATTACCAACAAGGCGTTAAGTTATAATCTTAAAGTCAACAATCTTAGTATTCAGACAGGAAAAGAACCGGTATCTGTGCTGGCCTATTCTAATTCAGAAGCGTGGAAGTTGCAGGAACAGGCAATAGAGGCTGCTGAAATGGATACTGAACTATTATCAGATGATGATATATATTCTGAAAAAACTGATAAGGATAATGCTGCGGATAAATCAATCAATGACAATATGGTGGATATTGATCAATTAGCATCTATTAATCTGGAAGGTGGTATATATAATGTATCGAATACATTACCTGCAGATGTGTATGCAACAACAATGGTAATTGATGTTTATGGTGCCCGCGATAAGACACAGGCTTTTCTTGATGATCTTATAAAGAATCCGGCTCTCAGGGTAACGTCGTACCAGTGGACGGATATGACAACACTTCCGTATCAATATGTGGATGGTGAACTCGTACAG
>CAJOLO010000237.1 GCA_905235345.1 uncultured Lachnospiraceae bacterium | reverse complement strand
ATCATTGGAACCAATAACAACAAATATCTCAACACCGCTTGTTGAAACATCCACACCTGAATCCAATGTTCCCACTACAATCTTGGCATCAGAAAAATACGGAAGCAGATCCTTTCCCATTCCTTCTTCAGCAACATAAATAGTTGTCTGCGCATCACTGGTAAGACTATAATTTCCTTTTGATATATTGGTAAAGCCTGCTCCTGAAAGCTTATCCATCCATTTCGATGCCAAACCATTGGTCTTAGTACTGTTAAGTACTAATATGCTCTTATCATACGAAGGCACATCCAACTCCTCAGTAGTCTCTTCCTCCGTAGTTACCTCTTCAGTTGTTTCTTCCTCTGTAGTTATCTCTTCAGTAGTCTCTTCCTCTGTATTGTCCTCCGTTAACATATCCTGCAATTCTTCATCACTATATGTAGACGCCTGCTCTGTAGTATTCTCTGCAACAAGCTTTTTATCATTTCTAATCTTTATTGCAAAAAACGCACAAAAACCAACAATCAAAACAGCCATCAAAACCACTAATGACCTTAAAAGTTCTTCCCCAAATAGTTTCAGCATTGTCTTCTTATCCATTATTATGCCTCCTGTATATTAACTCATTAAACAATCTTAATCATTATACCATTGTTGTCTTTTCTTTTCAACCTTTTCGTATTATACTTATAATAAGATACTAAAATACCAATATAGAATTTTAAGGAGACTAATATGAGCAAAACAGCAATAGTAACCGGTGCATCCCGAGGAATAGGAAAAGCCTGTGCATTAAAGCTCGCCTGCCATTTTGACCGGATAATTATAACATCTTATCACAACAAGGACGCACTTCTCAAAGTCAGGGACGAAATAAGACAAGCAGGAACGGATTGTCATGCATTTACAGGTGATATAGGAGATTACCAATTTGTAGAAACTATGATTTCCGAATGCATTGATAGATTTCATAAAATTGATCTTCTTGTCAATAACGCAGGTATATCTTATGTCGGATTACTTACCGATATGACACCTAAGGATTGGGATATTGTAGTACGCACCAATTTAACCTCCGTATTTAACTGTTGCAGACAAGTTGTTCCTTATATGGTACATGAAAAATCCGGACATATCATTAATATATCCTCTATGTGGGGTTTACAGGGAGCTTCTTGCGAAGTTGCCTACAGTGCATCCAAAGGTGGTGTCAATTCATTTACACAGGCTCTTGCAAAGGAGCTTGCACCAAGCAATATAAGGGTCAACGCCCTTGCCTGCGGAACAGTTGATACAGACATGAATTCATGTTTTTCGTCAGAAGATATGGAGACTTTATGTAATGACATTCCAATCGGTCGAATGGCAACCCCCGGCGAAATCGCTGAAATGATATGGTTATTATATAATTCTCCCGCTTATCTGACCGGAGAAATAATAAAAATAGACGGCGGCTATCTGTAAGCCACCGTCATTATTATATAAGATATTCACCTATCAAATACAAATATATATTCTACACATCCAAAAGAATATAATATATCAGGTACTACTTTGATGTTGCATAGGAAGTCACAGGAGCTGTATCTTCAGAACCATTAGGATTCTCTTCTGCATTCTCCTCATCGGTAGTATAAGTCTCTTCTTCAAGAACTCGTCCAACCCCGCAATACTTTCTGTACTTATAATCTGAAATCACAATACCTGTAGTCACTGTAGATGCATGTACAACCTTACCATTGCCAATATATAAGGCTACATGTGAACAACTGCTCTTACTACTGCCATAGAAAATCAAATCTCCCGGCTTGATATTCTTCATCTTAACTTTCTTAACCTCAGTCATCTGCTGATATGCATTGTGCGTAAGCTTGTATCCGAACTTCTTATATACTGAATAAGTAAATCCTGAGCAATCAGCCCCCTTAGTAAGACTTATCCCACCATATCTATACGGATTACCCACGAACTGAAGTGCATAGCTTATTACTTCTTTCTGTTCAACAGACATACCGGTATAATCCATTACCATAACTTTACATGTATACTTCTTACCGTCAGCCTTAGCCGTGATATTAGCTGTACCGACAGCTACCGGTGTAAGAGTTCCCGCTTCATCAACTGTAACAACCTTACTGTTAGACGTTGTCCACTTAATAGATGTATCAATCTCTGCATCAGCATCATCCGTTGTATCAGTTGTCGCCACATCTTTGTCATCAGAAGTGCGATTCAAAATCTCTAATCTTTCCTCTGTACCTATCTCTAAAACAAGTTTCGTCTTATTAAGCTTTGGCTTTGACTTTGCAGCAGCCTCAACCTTAACTGAGTAGTTAAATACAAATCCAAAAGTCATTAACAATGTTAACAGTGCTAATACTCTATGCTTCATAATATAAATATGTACCTTTCTCTTATTATTAATAATCACAAAATACATTTTAACATATTTTTTAAAAAATGCAACCATTTTTCAATTTTTTTGTAACATTTATGTAACAATTTTCTATTTCCTTTACTATTCACAATCAACTTTCACTGTGAATTGCAACCTATTCGGGATATACCATTCTTGACTCATCAATATCCTTTAGTACCTCATTATAATATCCGCTACAAAACGTGCCATCGGCAGGTTCATATCCAGATAATTTCCGCAATCCCTTGCACATGCTCCCGGAACTTCATCATCATAATCCTTCATGAAACCATACATTTCTCTTACAAGATCAATAACATCCTTAGAATCATAATCTCCGGCCAGCACCATATAAAAACCTGTACGACAACCCATAGGACCGAAATATATAGTCTTGTCCTTATAAACCGGATGATTTCTTAAAAAGGTTGCTCCAAGATGCTCTAACGTATGAACCTCTGCCGTATTCATAACCGGCTCATAATTAGGTCTGGTCATTCTGAGATCAAATGTAGTAATGACCTCACTTCCGACCCTGTCTTTTCTTGAAACATACACCCCGGGCAATAATGTCAGGTGATTCACCTGAAAGCTGTCTATTTTTTCCATAATAATCTGTTCCTCCTTATTTTTTTAAGACTCGCTTGTCATAGCCCCCACCTTCGCTATCGCTTAGAGGTGGGGAATTTCTCCGACTGAGTTAAATTTATCGCATCACAATCTCTCACACATACCAAGCAGAAGTTTTACAGAGTGTTCAATTGCTTTCGCCTCAAATGTCGGATAATCCACGGTTGCAGAATCATCAGCCTTATCCGAAATTGCTCTTATAATAAGAAACGGAATTCCGTTAAGATAAGCAGTATGACCGATTGCAGCTCCCTCCATCTCGGTACAGCTTCCCTTAAAGGTCGACACCAGCCATTCTTTCTTATCCTTATCCGAGATAAACTGGTCTCCACTGACTATCCTGCCCTCGAATACCGATATATCAGGATTAACTTCCCGGCAAACTTCTTTAGCAAGACTTCTAAGCTTCTCATCAGCAGTAAATGAGAGTGTATCCATTCTCGGAATCTGCCCCAACGGATAACCGAATGTCACTGCATCCATATCATGTTCCAGTGTATCTGTCGAAATTACTATATCTCCAATGTTAATTTTCGAATCCAGGGAGCCTGCAATTCCCGTATTGATGATTGCATCCACATTATATTTGACTGCAAGTATCTGTGCACATATAGCTGCATTGACCTTACCGATTCCCGATCTTACAACAACCGCAGGATGCCCGTGAATACTACCTTCAAAAAAATCCATCATTGCTATCCGGTTCACATTGACATCCGTCATCTGCTCCTTAATCTTTGCAACCTCTTCATCCATTGCTCCAATAATCCCTAACATATCTTTCCTCCTGTAAATTATTGTGGTATTAACACTTTATATATTAATGTTTAGATTATATCTGTTTCTTATCCACATCTGTAATCAGT
>CAJOLO010000236.1 GCA_905235345.1 uncultured Lachnospiraceae bacterium | reverse complement strand
CTTTTTCGAGAGTGTAAGTTAAAAAGCGCCCCCATAATATAATGGGGACGCTTACGCCAACAATTATCTGTCATATTTTCTGATAAGTCCGACACCTAACGCATATGGACCTATGTGTACGCCTATAGTCGCACCTATCTGGAATAAATCCACATTCTTTTTAGACGAATACCCTGAAAGAGATTGTACCAATTCATCCCTAAACTCCAAAGCCTCATCATAATCATATCCGTACCCGATAACAATCTCATAATCATCAGGAGACTCTTCGATTTCCGCAAAATGCTCATTTACCTTATCTAATATCTTTTGTAGGGATTTCTTTCTGCTCCTTGCAACTCCAAAAGGAAATAGCTCTCCATCTTTTAAGATTATCATCGGTCTTATCTTCAATGCATTGACCGCAACCTTCATAACCTTTCCAACACGTCCGCCATGAATAAGATAATCCATATCTCCAACAGTAAAGATAATTCTTCCCGTAAGCTTAATCCTTTCGATATTCTCAACAGTCTCCTCATATGTCAGCCCGTTCTCCTGCATTCTGGCCGCTTCTAATACCAACAACCCCTGCAACACGGTATTGACCATTGCATCAATGACCGTAATCCTTGCATCAGGATAACTTTCTAACAATACATCCTTTGCAGTCGATGCAGAATTATATGAGCCGGAAAATTTCGTACTGATACAGATGCACACGATGTCTTTACCTTCTTTAATGAATGGCGTAAATGCCTCTATATAATCCTCTACCGACGGAAGAGACGTCTTGGGAAAAACATCCGGATTGTCTACCATCTTCTGATAAAATCCTCTGACTTCAATCTCTTCATTCTCCTTGTAATATGTTTCATCATCAAAAGAAACATAAAACGGAACAACATATATTCCCTTCTCTTCAATTAAATCTGCAGGAATATCGCATGAACTGTCTGATATGATCTGGTATGCCATGATAAAATCTCCTAAATGATATAATAATTATAGTCTTGCCTTCGCAAATGAATATTATAATGTTTTAAATGTATTCATTGCATCGAACAGCAACCGTTACCAGCCACTATTATATATAGTTTTAAAAACTACTTAGTAGGAGATACTATACCACATTTTCTCAAGTAAGAAAAGACTTAATTTAAAAATTTTTAAAAAGTAATATCCTTTCTGTCCATCAAAAGTTTTCCACCATATATAATATGAAGTACTCCGATAGTAAGACCCATAACAATCAAAATAATCCCGGATGTAATTCCCCATCCTCCCATCTTACCCATCGTCTTATAAATCTTCTCACTCATAATCAATACCTCCATCTTGATAAATAATGATGCCATTTAGGATGTCCATGTATATATCCGATATATTATTGTGCTCCATACTGCTCATAATATGAATCAATAGCCTTCTTTAATTCATCATTAATGACCACTGTACCCTTGTACGGTCTGTTGTATAAATGCTCAACGACTTCCTTCATTGTTACAATAGATGTTGTCTTAAAGCCGTATTTCTCTTCAATTTCAGAAAGTGCCGACTTCTTTCCCTGACCTCGTTCCATACGATCAACAGATACAACCATACCAACAACTTCTACATCCCCCTGTGCCTTTATAATAGGAAGAGTTTCTTCTATCGATGTACCGGCTGTTGTCACATCCTCAATAATAACAACTCTGTCTCCATCCTGAATTGGACTTCCCAAAAGAATACCCTTATCTCCATGATCTTTAATCTCTTTACGATTAGAACAATAGCGTATATCTTCATCATAAATCTCTGCAATTGCCATGGTAGTTGCTACCGAAAGAGGTATTCCCTTATACGCCGGTCCGAAAAGCACATCGAAATCCGTTCCGAATTCGTTATTGATAGCTTCTGCATAAAATTCGGCAAGCCTTTTCAGTTGTGCACCCGTTCTGTAAAATCCTGTATTAACAAAAAACGGTGTCTTTCTTCCGCTCTTTGTAATAAAATCTCCAAACTTAAGCACATTACAGTCAATCATAAACTCTATAAATTCTTTCTTGTATTGTTCCATTGTTTAATACTCTCCTTAATCATAGTGGATTTAGTATAACATTTTTATGTTGGTTTAGCAAGATTGGATAATTACATTCCACGTTCTGTAAGAACCTATATCTCCGCAAGTATTAAAATATGTTCCCTATTCTTACTCCTCAAAGGAATGTATCATAGTTATAATAAGAGGATACAGCTCTTTTTTTAATTCCGGCAGCTTCACAGGCTGTTCATATAGAATAACTGAATGTGCTGTGGAATTAACCAGTTCTGCAATCATGAACATTAACATTTCCAGATTCCTTATATGTTTATTGCTGGTTTCTGCCAGCTGCTCGATATAATCAGATGCGGTCTCGCCCTCATTCACCGATATATTTTCAATAGAATTCCTCAGTATCCCCCAGCTTAGGTTCTTCGAAATAAACTTAAGAAGAATCTTATTGTCGTCAAGCTGATCTAATATATTATCAACAATAAATATAATCTTATCATCAAACTCTGTGACATCTTTTTCTTTTAGTGCATCTATCGCATAATCGAATACCTGGGCAGCTTTCTTTCTTACAAGATAATCCCTGACCTCATATTTATCCTTAAAATAAAGGTAGAATGTTCCCTTTGCAAGTCCTGCCTTTTTCATGATATCTGCTATTGATGTATGTTTAATTCCGTTGTCTATAAACAGAGTAAATGCAGAATT
>CAJOLO010000235.1 GCA_905235345.1 uncultured Lachnospiraceae bacterium | reverse complement strand
GCTGTTGTCTTTCCGTATTCGGGCAGAAAGAAAATGGGGTCATAACCGAAACCGTTCTCTCCTCTCTGCTCATATCCGATAATTCCCTCTATCGTTCCACGTCTTGTAATAACTCTGCCATCAGGAAATGCAGCAGCCACAGCACATACGAATCTTGCCGTACGCTCCTCGTCAGGCACTCCCGACAGATTATCGATTATCTTCTGATTCTTAATATCATATGAGGTATCCTCGCCCATCCATCTTGCAGAATATATTCCCGGCTGCTTATCCATATAATCAACCTCAAGTCCCGAATCATCCGCTAACACAAGGCAACCTGCTATCTTGCTTATTGTCTTCGCCTTGATCTCTGCATTTTCCTCAAATGTCTTTCCATCCTCGACTATATCCGCAGATATTCCTGCCTCTTTCATGGATAATATCTCATAATCAAGATCTCCGAGAATCATGCGTATCTCCTTCATCTTCCCTTCGTTACCTGTTGCAAATATAAGCTTTTCCATTGATAACATCCTTTCATATATCTTATAGGTAATTGTATCTTACCAAACCTATAACTCCTTATCTTTCTCCCGACGTGGCGGCTTAGGTCCCATATACTGATAATAATACGACTTTATCATTCCGTTATATATCTTGCGGTTCTTCGTAGCCTTTCTTCCAAGATACTTTTCCGCCTCCTCATAGGAGGTTATGATGAACTTGGACCATGTATCCAGTAAATCCAATGCCTTGCCCAGGTCCTTATACAGCTCAGGCAGTGTCTCTTTATCCTCCAGACGTTCGCCGTACGGCGGATTAGTTATGATAAATCCATACTTCCTGGGGCTTGATAGCTTACGCATATCCCTCTGCTGAAAATGTATATGCTCCTCCACGCCCGCTTCCCTTGCATTAGCCATGGCACATTTAATAATATCACCATCTATATCATAGCCCTGAATACTCATCTTCACATCCCGGAGAATATTATCCTCCGCCTCTGTTACCGCTTCATACCACAGTTTCCTGGGCACTATATTCTTCCAATTCTCAGCCGTGAATTCCCGGTTCATCCCCGGTGCAATATTCGCGCCAATAAGAGCCGCTTCAATCGGAAATGTCCCGCTGCCACAGAACGGGTCCACCAGTATCCTATCCTTATTCCACGGTGTAAGCATAATCAGTGCTGCCGCTAATGTCTCTGAAATAGGTGCTTTTCCCACAAGCTGTCTGTATCCGCGCTTATGAAGAGACACGCCTGATGTATCAAGCGCGATCGTCACAATATCCTTCAGTATAAACACTCTTATCGGATACTCCGCTCCGTTCTCCTCAAACCATCCTATTCGGTACACCTTCTTAAGCTTTTCCACAATAGCCTTCTTAACTATCGACTGAATGTCCGAGCCCGAAAACAGCTTGGACTTATTCGTTGTCGCTTTCGTCACCCAGAACTTCGCATCACTCGTAAGATACTGATCCCATGGCAGTGCCTTCGTCCCCTCAAATAACTCATCAAAGGTTGTGGCCTTAAAGCTTCCCACCTTGATCATAATACGCTCAGCGGTTCTTATGAAAATGTTGGCTTTGGCAACAGCTGCCGCATCACCCTTAAAAACCACTCTTCCGTCTGACACCTCAACAATCTCGTATCCCAGATCATTTATTTCTCTTTTCAGCACCGCCTCTAAACCGAAATGACACGGTGCTATCAATTCCAATTCCTGCATATCAATCTCTTTCTATTTAATCAATTTAAGAATGCTCCCTGAACAATTACTAATTTATCACAATTTCATACTCACCACAACCATATTTTTAAAGAGAACTTCTCCGTCTTGTGAACCTCTCTAATTGTAGTATCTATTCATCTATTGACAGGCATGGTGCTCCGCCTTCGCTCTGCTTATAGGCGGGGGTCATCTTCGTCTGAGATATACACTTACATACGCATCTCGCAGTAAATGCAAAATGCTACCTGAACAGTTACAATTGCACATAAGAAAGCAGGACATCTGCACTGATGCAAACGTCCTGCTTTCTTATCTCTTATCATCCGATATTTGTTATATGCCATCGCCATATCTCATATTCTCTATGTCGTCGAAACTTATCTCTAAACTGCCTCTAAGCACCTTCGGAACTTATGCTCTGCACTGCCTCTAAGCACTTTCTGAGCCTATCTCTGTACTTTCTCTAAGCTCCTTCTGAACTTATACATATAAAGTCTGACACAGTTTCTTGTATCTTAAAATATGGCCCCCATCACATTATCCCGCAATTGCAATGTAATTGGTCTTCTCTACCTTCTTATTAGGATCCGGTTTCGGAACGGAAAGCTTAAGCACGCCATTCTTATACTCTGCCTTGATATCCTCCTGAGTTATGCTATCACCGACATAGAAGGATCTGGTCATGCTTCCCATGTAACGCTCACGGCGAATATACTTACCGGTCTTATTCTCCTTCTCATCCTTGTTAAGACCCTTAGCAGCCTTGATTGTCAGATAACCATCTGTAAGTTCCAAGGAAAGCTCTTCCTTCTTAAAGCCCGGAAGATCTACATCAATCTCATAATGGTCATCATGATCCCTGACATCAGTTTTCATAATGTTGTCAGCACGACGGCCATAAAGCTTCTTCTGTGCATCCTTCATCTGCTTATCATATGCAGGCCAGTCAAAAAAGTCATCAAAGAAATCATCAAATAAGTTCTCTCCAAAAATACTAGGTACCATCATAAGTCATCTCTCCTTTTCTGATATATTCGCAGTTATACGGATTATTGAATTCGCCTG
>CAJOLO010000234.1 GCA_905235345.1 uncultured Lachnospiraceae bacterium | reverse complement strand
TGAACATATCATGGATATATTGAATCTTCAGGACAGAAGACATCACCTGCCGAATCAGTTATCGGGTGGGCAGCAGCAACGTGCTGCGATAGCAAGGGCGTTGGCAAACCGTCCGGCACTGATTCTTGCGGATGAGCCGACAGGAGCACTGGATTCTAAGAATGGTTCAGAGGTAATTACACTTTTGCAGAATTCTGTTAAGGAGCTTAATCAGACTTTGGTGCTTATTACGCATAATATAGATCTTGCAAGGGAAGCAGACAGGATTATTAAGATTTCGGATGGAGAGATAGTTGAGTAAAAGGAGTTGGGAAAATGATTAACATGAAAGACAGACATTTGATTGTGACATATATATTTTCAGTGGGATTGTGGCTGATATTGGTAGTGTTGTGTACTATGCAGTTTACGGATGAAGTTCACGCTGCTACACCGCGTGTTATGTTAGAGGATTATAAAGTGAAAGAAGGACAGGTGGTTTCCGGTAAGGAATTTACCTTAGAGCTTACGGTTAAGAATTATTCTGCCAAGCAGGTGAAGAATCTTAAGGTGACAATATCAACCGAGAATGGTGATTTTATACCAACGACCGGAGCAGGAAGTGAGTACATAGAGTCTATTGAGGCAGGTGAGACGGCAACGGTATCCTACAAGATGAAAGCTAATGACGGACTTGAGGAAAAATCCTACAAGATGAATGTGGTTACGGATTATGAGAATTCCGGCGGATATGAGTATAAGACTGAAGAGGTTATATTCCTTCCGGTGTCATTGGAGCAGAGACTTTCAGTTACAGATATATTCATTGACAGCGAAAACTGTGTTGTGGGGGACACTGTGGAAATAAGTGCTTCGATCAACAATATGGGGGAAGGGGCTCTTTATAACGTAAGAGTAGAAATTGAAGGTGATAATATTGAGGAGACGGAAAGCTATGTCGGTACGATTGAGAAGGGGAAGAGTGGGAATCTGGATGTGTTGACTAAGGCAGACGTAGTCACTGGAGGAGAACATACGAATAATAAGATAATTATTAAGTATGAGGATAAAGCAAGAGAGTTATTTACGCAGGAGTCGGATGTTTTTGTTACAGTGGGAGTTCCGGTTTATGAGAATCTGGAGAAAATCAAAGAGGGAGACGACAACACTGTTGTATGGAAGACTCTGGCGAAAGTAATCGGAATACTTCTGGTGATCATGGTTATTGCTTATGCATTATATCGTCGTCAGAAGAGAAAACAGAGAATTCTTGATGAATTTGCGGGGTGACATGCATGGGATTTATATGGCATTTATGTATTGCGAATATGAAACAGAGGGGAATTCGTACGGGATTGACCATTCTTGGAGTTGTTATAGGAGTTATTTCAGTTGTTTCCATGCTGGCACTTGGACTTGGCGTTAAGAATGAACTGTTGTCGGATGCAATGATGGATGGAAGTGTGACGGATATCAGAATATATGGTTCCAATGAAGGTAAGCGCAAGGATAAGATGATAACTGACAGAAGGATTACGGCAATAGAAGAAATACCTCATATCGATAGTGTTACTCCAATGCTGACGGTCGATTCACGTATACAATATGATCGTTATACCAGTTATTTTGAAATTACCGGAGTACCGAGATCATATCTTGAAGCTATGCAACCCGTGAAAGGGCGCGTGCCGGAGGTTAACGGTACCAGGATTGAACTTTTAATGGGTTCTGGTGCACTCAATATGTTCTATAATGAGAATACGGGAGTGTCTTACACGGAGGCTAACGCTCCATCTAAGGAAGAACAGAAGCAGTTAGATGAGGAAGATGAGAAAAATGCGGATGTTTTGGAACAGGATAATAGCGGGATGTCGACGGGAAAGAGCGGAACAAAGCGCTGGAATGACTGGTCGGGGGAATATATGGAGGTATATCTTGGTTATGATGATGAGGCCGATAGTATTCGTACACCGGTTGCCGGAATGTTATCTGAATACAGTTATGATATATTCTGTGATATGGATACCCTTAAGAAGTTGTTAAAAAGAAATGCTGTGGATGGTAAGATAGAGGGGCAGCCTGTTGATGAGAACGGAGATACGGTCAATGAGTGGGTATATTCATATGCAGTGGTGAAAGTTGATGAAGTGGAGAATGTGGATACCATTGTCAAAAGACTTCAGGATATGGGTTACCAGGCAGAGAGTAACAAGGAGTTTGTCGATGAGATTCAACGCGAGATAAAGATCATTCAGATCCTTTTAGGCGGGATTGGAGCAATAGCTTTAGTAGTGGCGATTATAGGAATTGGTAATACGATGACAACATCGGTGTATGACAGGATCAATGAAATCGGAGTTCTGAAGGTGCTTGGATGTGATCCTGATGAGTTGTTGGAATTGTTCCTCCTTGAGTCAGGCATACTGGGAGGTATCGGTGGAATTGTCGGACTTATATGTTCATTCGTAATTGCTAAGTATGGAATTAACAAGCTTGGGGTGAAGCTTATTAATATGCCGAAGGGAACACAGCTTGCAGTCATACCTTTATGGCTTGCGGTAACATCGGTTATCATGGCGGTAATTTTGGGAATTATAGCAGGCTATCTTCCGGCAAAATGGGCTTCAAAGATGAAACCTATTGATGCGGTCAGAAGAAATTAAGATATTTTATGTATATATGGTGAACTGTTACCAAATATTATAAAAAACTAACATTTAATATTACAAAAAAGTTGTGAAAATCAATATTCTATGGTAGTATAACCATTTGGAGTATTGATTTTTTCATTTGATATAATAAATAGATAC
>CAJOLO010000233.1 GCA_905235345.1 uncultured Lachnospiraceae bacterium | reverse complement strand
TAACAGAACTAATACTATAAAATTAAAGGATGGTGAGTTGATGAATTTTCATGACCGAAAAGTTATCCCACCCAAATATATATATTTATTTTTATCAGTAATCTGCTTAATATTGTTAATACTTTCAGTAATATTTGAGAGTAGTTTTTCTGTATTGAAATCAGTTACCGGAGTATTAATAACACCGATGCAGTCAGGTGTTAATACTGTAGGAACGACAATTCATAAAGATGTTGTTGAACGTAAAGAGATGAATGAGCTCATTGCAGAAAATAAAGAACTTACCGATAAATTAGAAGAATATTCTGCAAAGTCTAAGCTATATGAACAGCAGCAATATGAGATAAAGCGTCTCGAAAGCCTGTTGGAGCTTCAGGATAAATATTCAGATTACAGAACTGTTGCAGCTAATGTAATAGCAACAGATTCAACCAACTGGTTTTATACATTTATAATTGATAAAGGATCAGAGCATGGAGTAAGCGTTGGCTGTAATATTCTTGCAGATGGCGGATTGGCAGGAATAGTTACTGAAGTTGGCAATGGATATTCCAAAGTCAGGTCAATTATTGATGATAATAGCAAAATAAGTGCATGTATCAGCGGGTCAGACAGCTTGTGTACAATAAGCGGTGATGTTTCTTCTATGAAGAATGGGTATATTCATGTCAATAATATCAATAAAGCTGATGAGGTTGATGAAGGTGCTGAGATATTAACATCTCATGTCAGTAATAAGTTTCTTCCGGGACTTTTAATCGGATATGTATCCGATGTAACAATGGATTCCAATAATCTGACACAATCGGCCAACTGTATACCTGTTGTAGATTTTACTAATCTGCAGGAAGTACTTATTATACTCGACTTAAAGAATACCTATACAACCAATTCAAGCAGTAAGAATATATATGATGATATCAACAGACCGGATACTCAGATTCCGGAAGATGATTCAGTAAATGACAGCGATGAATCTACACAAAATGATACATTTAATACAGATAATACCGAAGATAGTGATGATAATACTTCTTCGGATGATGATGCTACCGATAACAATGTCGTTGATAGTAATACTGACAGTGAAAATTCAGACTTAAATGCTTCAGATGATGCCGGCAATCCTGACGATGCTGATAATTCCGATAATCAGTGAAATGATGAATGAAAATTCGATTTTTAAGTTAAATTGACAATCATAATTTCATTTTTTACTTTATTAAACAGTGGAGAGTAGATATGAAACGGTGTATAACCATTGGAATAATAATTATTATATGTTTTTTATGCCAATCTACACTTTTCCAATATCTTAAGCTTGGAGGAGTCGTTCCTAATTTTTTGTTAATAATTACCATGTCCTTTGGACTGATGAGAGGTCGTAATGAGGGACTTTTAGTTGGCTTTTTTTCAGGTCTTTTGATTGACATATTTTTTGGAACAGTTCTTGGTCCTTACGCATTTATCTACATGACATTAGGATATGCCAATGGATTTTTTCACAGAATATATTATGTTGAAGATGTACTTCTTCCGATGCTAATGATAACCATT
Source organism: uncultured Lachnospiraceae bacterium (assembly GCA_905235345.1). GTDB lineage: Bacteria > Bacillota > Clostridia > Lachnospirales > Lachnospiraceae > CAG-590. Next base: position 1,234 of record CAJOLO010000233.1, on the reverse strand, counting down.
AATGATTTTTTATATAATATTATAATTTATGTGGTTTTCTTTCTTCTAAAGAATAAATTACTGTTTTCAGACTATATGGTACACATAATTTTACCTGAAATGATATATACCATTTTGATAACACTTTTCTTTTATAAATTATTGGTTCGTATTAATTTACGCTTAAAACGAATTAAAGAGGCTGACAATATATGATCAAAGATTTATTACATGCAATCAAGGAGTTTTTACTTGAATATATTTCACATCGACTATTTATTTTGTCTGTTGTGTTCTTTTTATTGTTTTCCGCTCTGATAGTTCGCCTGTTTCGTTTACAGATAATAGAAGGGCAGGAACATCTTGAAAACTTTACCTATAAATCAAAGAAAACCCTTACTGTTGAAGCATCGAGAGGCAATATATATGACAGAGACGGTAATCTTCTTGCCTATAATAAACTTGCTTATTCATTGACTTTTGAAAATAACAATGGTTTACCTGATATTGCCAGGGCAAACGGTGTTTCGGAAAATGAATTAAAGAATGCAATCGTCGCAAAAACCATACACATTTTGGAAAAACATAATGATGAGCTTGATGTTAGTTTTCCGATTGCAATTGATGAATACGGAAAACTTAAATTTACTACTTCCACCAATTCTGAGAAACTTAGATTTCTTGCGGACATATATGGTCATACTTCTTCAGATGAACTTAGCGATTCCGAGAAGAATAATACTGCACAAGAAGTCTTTGATTTTCTTGCGGGGGATAAGAACTTTGATATCTCAGACACATATAGTACAGATGAAGCGCTTAAGATTATGAGTGTCAGATATGCATTATGGCTTAACAGATTTCAGCAGTATATTTCCGTGACCATTGCCATGGATATAAGTGAGGAAAGCGTTGCGGAGTTAGAGGAGAATTCAGCTGATCTGCTTGGAATGGAGGTTGTTGTTGATTCCATCAGAATATATAATGATGCAGAATATTTTGCCCATATAATCGGTTATATTGGTACTATATCAACAGATGAGATGAAGGAGTATAATGAATCTCTTTCAGATGAGAATAAATACGGTAGTCACGATATGATAGGAAAAACCGGACTTGAAAAAAAGTATGAGTCTACTTTAAGAGGTACTAACGGTGTGGAGGAGATTTATGTAGATAATCTCGGTAAGATAATTGAACGTTCTGATGCAAAGGATTCTATTGCGGGACAGGATATATATCTTACCATTAGATC
>CAJOLO010000232.1 GCA_905235345.1 uncultured Lachnospiraceae bacterium | reverse complement strand
AATCATTAAGTAACTTAGATCAGGAGTACATGTCTGTACTCCTTGATTTCTGTTTATCACTAAATGAGGAGAACATGTCGTGGGGAAAAAAGTAATTAAGATGATAGTAATAGCTATTGTGATAGTAATAGTTAGTTTAATAGGTATATTCTGGTTATACAATAGAAAAACTAAGGAGGAACAGGCACAGGCTGAACAAGTTAAGGATAGAACCGATGTTACATTTGAGGGAAGTAATATGGAACTTGGAGAAGTGGAAGGTGTGATTTCTTCTTACATACAGAAAAATGGGAAATTATATATATCGACAAAAGAATCGTCTGAAGACGAAGCAATAGGTTGCTACCGTATTTATTCCATGAATATTGAAGACAATGATACGGAATGTATATATACATGTGAAGGAGAGAAGATTAATACCTTTTGTGTAGATGATAATGAAAATATTGTTTACATCTCTGAAAAAGAAGTCGAAGATAAGCATGTTGCAGAAATAGTTAAGATAGACAAGATTGAAAATGAAATTGACAGGGTTAGTTTGGGAGAAGTGGTTGGAAGTGAAGATATTTATCTGTGCGGAATGCTTACAGATCAGGATGGGCAGCTTGTATTAGCATGCAAGGATAATATTTATTTTTTGGATGAGCAGTTACAGATTAGTTCTAAGGTACAACCAAAGCAGGATTATCTGGTTGATATTGCATTGGCAAAGACGGGACAGCTTGTGTGTGTTACAGATAAGTTAAATTCGCAGACGGTATCGTTAAAAGTCAGTTTATTGGATCCTAAGGAGAAACAATTGGGGTGAAGATATTGCCATTAAGCTTGACAGCACTCTGGCGTGTGACTATGTTATGGGTGGGATTGATTATGATTTCTGCTATAAGAGTAATGATGGGATATATGGTTATGATATAGCAGGTAAAGAAAAGAAAGAGATTATAGATTACGATGCTTCATATATGATAAATAGTGACTCTGACGATATGATAAATGTAGATAACGGTAAGTTTGTGGGAAAGACTGAAAGATTAATAGATAATTGTACACAGATTACATTGGTATCATATGAGAAAAAAGATGAAGGTGCAGTTAACAACAAACAGATAATAACGCTGGGAACTGCTTATCCGGGAAATGGATTAAAAAGTGCAATTGCAAAATTTAATCGCAGTAATAGTGAATACGAGATTGAAATAGTTGATTATAGTGGAATGGAACTTGAACGTGTGCTTGCTGATTTTTCTACTGGTAAGGGTCAGGATATCATTGATATGAATGTGTTTCCTCTTTCTGTTGCAGAATGTGTTTCAAAAGGGATGGTAGAAGATTTAACACCATATTTTGAGTATGATAAGGAAATTAGCGTGGATGATTTACTGGAATCTGTAAGAAGAGCAATGGAGTATGAAGATAAATTGTATTATATTTCATCGGGTTTCTCTGTGGAGACGATAGCAGCAAGGAAAGAAGATGTTGGTGATCGCTATGGATGGTCGGTTTCAGATTTAAAGGCTTTGACAGACAAAAGTAGTAAAAACATTGATTTGTTCGAAATAAAAAATACAAAAGATTCATATTTAGAAAGCTTAATTATTAATAATCTTTCTGATTACATTGATTGGGAAAATGGAAGTTGTTCCTTTGATAGTGAGTCGTTTAAGTATATATTGGAGTTGTGTAACGAAAAGGGTATGCAGGAAGAAAGAGATGAGAGTTTCGAGGATAGCTTTGAAGAGATTGACAGTGAGTATTCCAGATTCCAAAACGGAGAGTTTCTTTTATTAAGAGAGAATGAGATAGATTTGTATGGTATTCAATATGATCGAAAGGCACTTGATTTGGAATTGGTGTATGTTGGTTATCCAAATGAAGCAAAAAGTGGCGGAATCTTTAAATTAAATACTAAATTTGCGTTATCTTCACAATCAAATCATAAAGAAGGTGCATGGGAATTTATTCGTACTTTTTTGTTGAAAGATTATCAGTGGAAAGATTTAGGTGATTGTTATATGCCGGTTACACAAGAAATGTTTGAAGCTAAATTAAAAGAGATGACGGCGACAGAACCATATATTAATATATTTGGTGAGGAGGTTGAGCCTGTTGAAGAATATACTGTGGAGTGGGGAGATTTAGCAGTAGAAATGGGTGTGCCTTCTCAGGAAGATATAGATATATATATGGATTTGATCAATAATACTAAGTATTGTGCAGAAAATGATATCGTGATTGAAGATATTATAATGGAGGAAGCTCAAAACTATTTTATGGGAAGAAAGAAATTGGATAAAACTGTAGAGATTATTCAAGATCGTGTCACCACCTATATTAACGAGAAAAAATAGAAATAAGTGAAAATGAATAATAGTAAATATAATAATGTAGAGGTATATAATGTCAAAATATCCATTCACACAACAACACGAAGAAAAGGATTGCGGAGCGGCCTGTCTTTCAATGATCAGTGAATTTTATGGTCTGAAACTGCTATACGCCCGGTTTAGAGACTGGATCAAGGTGGACGAACAGGGAGCCAATATATATGGTATAGTGACCGGAGCAGAAATGGCAGGCTTTCAGGCAGATGCTCTAGAGGGCACAAGCGAAGAATTATTGGAAGGAATTGAAACCGGAGAAATCCGGTTTCCTTTTATTGCCCGAGTTGTGGAGGAGCATTTATTTGAACATTTTATAGTGGTTTACGCCATAAGAAAAGGTAAAGTGATCGTCGGCAATCCCGCCAAAAATAAAATTACCCGAATAACGATTGAAGAGTTTATGGAACACTGGCTCGGAGAAATCATTACCTTTATTCCGTCGGAAGACTTTACAAAGAGGAATGAGAGAAAAGGAACTTTTAAGAAATATTTTACATATATTCTGTCGCAGAAAAAGTTGTTGCTGTTTGTTTTTCTCGTATCCGTTATCATATCGGTGGTCAATATATCCGGCTCTATTGTGTTTGAATATATTCTAACAGAATCTTTTGAAGAAGAGACACCTAATGTAGAGTTGGAAGAGTATGGGAGCAGCCGGTCAGTGGTAGCAGGAGAAAAGCTTTCTTCAAAAGACATGAGCGGCAAAATTATTGAAAAAGTGTCATTAATCTTTACAAACATGGATATGGTCTGCGTTACGATTCTTTTGATGTATCTCCTTCGTTGCCTTTTGGAGATTTTACGGGGATATTCCCTGGCGGTGATGACAAAAAAGATTGATATTCCGGTAACGCTGCAGTATTACGATCATCTGATGGATCTGCCGATGGAATTTCATGAGACGAGAAAAACAGGAGAATTGATGTCGCGTTTTTATGATATTTCTAAAATCCGTGATGCAGTGTCATCGGCAACATTGACGATTATGTTAGACACCATCATGGCAATTGCCTGCGGAGCGTTGCTATGTTATATGAATGTAACCTTATTTATAATAACCGTTGTGATTATGGTATGCTATATGGTGATCGTATTGCTGTTCCGCAATCCTTTGAGATCCGTCAATTACAAATTGATGGAAGAGGAAGCACAGGTTACTTCGTATTTAAAAGAGTCGATAGATGGAATTGGTATGATAAAAGCATATCAATATGA
>CAJOLO010000231.1 GCA_905235345.1 uncultured Lachnospiraceae bacterium | reverse complement strand
TAACCCAAATCCATACATTTTCAACCCTCAAAAAGATATTTTCGCCTATCGGGTGGAATTTAATCATGCAAAGTGGAATTTACTTTTTCAATTCACCATTTTTCAAAAAATTTTCAACCACCATAATATCCTCCGGTGTGGTTATTTTTACATTCTTATAATCGCCAAATATCAGCTTTGATTTCTTCCCTAAATATCTCTCAACGATCATGGTATCATCAGTTATATTGCTCTCACTGTCATTTTCCATCTTCTCATATGCATTTTTAATATCCGTATATAAAAAGCCCTGCGGTGTCTGTACCTGCCATAAGGTCTTTCTGTCCGGTGTACCTATGCCATAATTATCCTCATCAACTACCTTTATCGTATCCTTTGCGGGAACACCAACTGTGCATGCATCATGCAATATTACTTCATCCATCAAACGCATAATCATATTATTGTCAATACAGGGTCTTGCGCCATCATGAATTAACACATAATCTGTCTCTTTGCAAGCATCCAACCCATTTCTCACGGACCAGTATCTTTCCGAACCGCCTGCGACAACATTTATTACTTTATTAAAAACATACTTTTCTACAATATCCCGACGGCAATACTCTATGTCATCCTCTCCTGACACAAGAATAATATCATCCACCTGGCTTTTCTGGAAAACATTTAACGAATAATATATGACCTCTTTACCATTAAGTTTCATATATTGTTTGGGAATATCCGAATGCATCCGGCTACCCTTTCCGGCCGATAATACAATTGCCGTAAAATGCTTATTATTATACATAAAAGACTATAACCTCTCACCGATTTTAAGATTTGGGACTGCATTAAGGTCCAATCCATGCCGTACACCCTTGATATAACTGTAATAACCCGCAACACCGATCATTGCGGCATTATCCGTGCAATATATGGGAGATGGATGATAAAATGATATTCCCTCCCGCTTACATGCCTCACTGATATTGGCTCTAAGCGATGAATTGGAAGCCACCCCTCCCGCAATGGCAAGCTTATTAAGTCCCGACGCTTTTACCGCATGAATCGCATGGGTTGTAAGCACGTCAATAACTGCATATTGAAACGATGCAGCTACATCTGCACGGTTAATCTCTACCCCTTTCATTTCACATTGGTTGAGATAATTAAGAACCGCCGATTTCAAACCACTAAAACTGAAATCAAATTCATTTCCATCCACCTTAGCACGTGGAAATGCAATAGCGTCCCTATTACCCTCCTTAGCCAACGCATCAATCTTAGGTCCTCCGGGATAGCCAAGACCAATAGCTCTTGCCACCTTGTCAAAAGCTTCGCCCGCAGCATCATCTCTTGTTCTTCCTATTATTTCAAATGAATCATAATCCATCACTTTTACCAGATGTGTGTGTCCTCCGGATACTACCAGACACATAAACGGCGGCTCTAAATCCTTATTCTCTATATAATTAGCTGCAATGTGCCCCTCTATGTGATGAACTCCGACTAAAGGTTTTCCCGAAGCATATGCAAGTGCTTTAGCCTCTGCAACACCAACCAACAGAGCACCAACAAGGCCCGGACCATATGTTACTGCTATTGCATCCATATCATTCAAGGTACAATCCGCACTGTCCAACGCTTCCCGAATAACCTGATTAACCTTCTCAATATGTTTGCGTGAAGCAATCTCCGGAACCACGCCGCCATATAACTTATGCAGTTCAATCTGTGAGAAAATGATATTGGAACAAACCTCCCTGCCATTTTTCATTACTGCAGCCGCAGTTTCATCACACGAAGATTCTATCGCCAATATATATGTATCTTTATCCATGAATCTTTATACCTCTTGTTCTTTTATATATTCAAGCCCCGCTTTCGCCAGACTATGTGCTTTTTCACCCAAAGAGCCTGCAACACTTATGCTTATTTTTAATCAACCCGACTATAAAGTAGAATACTTTTCGAAAATGCAGTATCAAGACTCGCTCACGAGTCTTGCACGCCGGAATCGTATCCGCCCCGGCAGACATATCGAGACTTTTTAACCAATTCTATTCCGGAAAACAGACAAGTTATTAGTCGGGTCAATCAGATTCGGAAGCACCGGCATCAGCCAACCATCCCAGAATCTTCCACCTGTCCATACTATCTTTTCGCAACAAATATTCCTGATCACCTTTTACCGTCGCTCCATCTACTCGAAGTATCACGCCTACCCTTATTTTGGCATATTCAACATCATCTTCCTTGTTATACTTTATCTGACTTGCCTCCGGAAGAGTGTAACTGACATATTTCTGCTTATTATCAATATAAAACTGAATGTCATCCTCCAAAGACTTAAGCTGATCCTCCTCGGTATTAAGAGCCAGAAGTTCATCATCCATAAGTTCTCGAATCTTCTTATTGGCATCATAAAGTTCTTCCTTTGAAAATTCATTGTTATAAGCCATCTTCATGTAACGACAATGCAGTTTTACCACTTCTCTGACCGTCTTGGGATACTCTTCCTGAAAATCATAATTCAACAACTTCTCTATTTCCGATGTGTTCTTTACAGCCTGCCTTCCCGACATGCGATTGCTCATAGCAACATAAAACCCAATTACACCAATTACAACAATCACTGCCGCTATAACAAATCCCTTTGTATCAGTTTCTTTTTTCATATCATTTCCTCCCTGCAAGCTGATGTAATCGCAGCTAATGCCAAAAATAATGTTATCCATCGGATTACGTCTTTGAAAAAGACCGTATCAATGCTTATTATTTTAAGAACGCTATAATTATTGGACAAGCTTATCAGAAAAAGCTATACTAGT
>CAJOLO010000230.1 GCA_905235345.1 uncultured Lachnospiraceae bacterium | reverse complement strand
GTACACCATACATTACCTTCCCGGACGGCTTTAAAATCAGCTAAGAGACTGCATTTATCGAGCAACTCATTGATATTGGAAACCCCGCCATCAATAGAGCTGTTGTAAATAAGAAAATCCGAATCCTTTGCACCTTTATAAAACTCTTCCATCTGCATATTTATCGTTGACCGTTTATCTTCAGGATTATCCAAATTGTCAAATATGTATCTTCCTCCCGCAAGTTCTATCATCTTCGGGATATAATCCGTGGACCTTCTAACCTGGGCGAATCCATTTCCATTCGATGTGATATAAAAGAAAGCTACCGTATGATCTGTCTTATCTTCTGTTGCCAGCCTCTCTAAGATGTCGGTCTGTTCCTCAAAAATACGCTCCGCCTCATCTTCCTTTCCAAGTAATGCTCCAAAAAATTTAATCCATTCAACTCTTCCCAAAGGGTGAGACTCATAGCTTGAACATTCGATCAATACAGGGATGCCAAAATCTTCCAGTTTTTCTGACACTTCCGGCGAATGTAAAATCATTCTGTTTTCAATTGCAAGTGTACACCCTTCCGAAACTAACAGTTCATAATCCGGTTTACTGTATTTCCCTGCATAAAACATATTGCCATTTGCCATAGCTTCTTTCGCTTCTTCAATATACCAGTTTTCCTGTTTTTGCCCCGAAAAAGTAACTGTATCTAAACTACCTAACTCCTGAAACATATCCATAACAGCAGATGCGACAAGATAAACATCTTTTACAGGTCGTTTTATTACGGTAATGTCTTCATCTAAATTCTCCGGTATCTCACGACCTTCCGGAACAACTAAAAAACGCTGTCCGTCCGCAGTTACCGTCAGCATGGTGTAATAATCATCTCTAAGACCGGCATCTCCGTCTGATTTTTGCCCGATAGGGTTATCGGTTTTACCCTCCTGTACGGCAGGTTCTATGTAATCATAATAATCAACAGTAAAATTTTCAGCATACTGAATTTCCATACTGCTTTTATAAACGAGTGATGCCTCCGTATTGTCAGCCTGCCGGTCATTAGTAAAATCGGAAGAGGTACTGCCGCAGCCCCATAGCTTTGGCAGTACCATAAAAAGAAGTAATACTGCAATGATCACTTTTTTCATTCCTACACCTCTTATTCTATTCGACCGCTTTCATCGTTTCGGAATGAAACGTAAGAGTATATTCAATTTCATACGGTTTACTCATTGCCACCGTATCACCGATCACATCAATCGGCTCATCAAAGCATTTAACCGGAATCTCAAAAACGGAATTTCCTTCTTCATTAACCGGAAAATATTTTTCTCCATCAACAAGCATATAATCATAGTTGGGACTGCTCCATTCTATTGTTGCAGTAACTGTTCCTTGCGATACATGTACTGTCGCAGGAGAGAATACTTCCGCTCTTCCGCTTCCACCCTCAAATGTAAGTTCTATGGAATAATCACCATCCTCTATACCTTCAATCGAATCAGTCTTCGCAGACTCATCATTTACAGGTTCAGGATTAGCAACAGTAACTTTATGATCATACCATTTTCCCTTTGTTCCAATCAAAGCCAGATCAAATTCTTCATCCAAAAAAGGAACCGGAACATCAAATCCATAAACCTCCTCTGTTGTGCCATCATCATACGAAACTGTGTCAACCGTGGGCTCTAACAGCTTCGCCCCATCCTTTTCAGCTTCTTGTGCCAATCCGGGATAAAGGTTAATTATATTCTTCGAGGCTAAAGAAATATGAACGGTCATCTCACCATTCTCAACCGTTAACGTTCCCTTTCCATTACATGCTTCACTTACATGAAACATTGAGTTGTCTGTATCAAAATCTACTGTATAAATTCCATCGGCTAAATCTGTATTTTTCTGTAATTCAGACTCTGTTGCCGGGTTCGATTCTGTATCAGAAGCTACTTTTGCATCCGAACTTGATTCTGTTTCCATGGAAGCTTCTTCCTTTTCTGTTTCAGAAGTCAAAGTCTCTGAATTGGAAACCGGTGTTCCTTTGCCATCATCAGTGCATCCAATCACCATCACACTGATCATAAATATAAATGTAAACCCTGTTATTAAATACTTTTTCATGAATAACCTCTACTCTTCAATTGCAGCTTTTGTATGCGCTACATATATCTGCTGAACTTCTTTAATTTCTCCAAGACCATATATCTGTGTGTCTACGCTCTCGAATTTTCCGGATGCATTAAACATACTTAACCATGAATCCTCATCTTCGCCTGCCATATCATTATTCGCATGATCTCCAGCCACTACCATAAGCGGACGAAGTATTACCTTTTTGTAACCTGCCTCTGATGCTGCATTGATCACTGCTTCGCAGGAAGTATCTTCCGGTTCGCCTTCGACTGTTCCGATAAATACATTATCATATCCTAATTCTGTCATCTGCTCCTGCATCTGGCTGTATGAAATCTTTGCTGCATGAGATGTACCATGTCCCATAAATACAAACGCAGTACCATCTTCTTTTGCTGCATCTATGTTATCATAACCTGCCTTATCCAACGCTTCCTTTGTGATCGACTCTGCAACGGCTTTCTTGTCATCATTGATGACAGTTGCATCTTCTCCAACTTCACCAAGCAATGGTTCTGAAACCTTTAACGTCTCAAACTTGTCCTTATATGCTTCAACAGTCTCCATCAGTTCATCATACTCTGCACCATGCATTAAATGAGTTGGCTGAACTACCAGATTCTTTACTTCATTTTCCACCGCACGCTCAAACGCCTGCTCTACATTATCAATTCTTTCATCATCTCTGGCCTGTATATGATTGATAATGATCTGTGCGGTAAATGCTCTTCTTATTGTCCAATCAGGATATGCTTCCTGCAATGCATCCTCTATTCCCTTAATATCAGCTACACGACTATCATTAAATGATGTACCGAAGCTGACTACCAGGATTTCATTCTCGCCGATCTCATCCTGATTTCTTGAATCATCCTTGGTTGCATCCTCCTGTATCTCTGCCAAAATAATCCGGATCAGCATTCTCGCCTTCCACAAGTTCCTTCTGCTCATCGGTAAGTGCATCCCACGCAGCTTTTGCATCTGTACACTGCGCATCCGTCTCATCCGTTCTTTCCTGTACATAGATTGCATCGATCAATGCTGCCACTTCATCGGCCGCTTTCTGATCATCATTGGTTTCGGCTTCCTCTTCCGTATCTGCTTCTGTATCAGTAATTTCTTCTTCTGAAGTTTGTGTATCATCAACTACAGTTGAATCCTGAACTGTTGTTTCTACACTGTTTCCACATCCTGTTATACAGAATGTTCCCATTAATACTGTCATTAATACTACGATTGTTTTCTTCATTATGTTTCCTCCTTCGACAGTTTTCTCTGTCATTGTATGTATTTATTAAATATGCGCAACAATTGTAC
>CAJOLO010000229.1 GCA_905235345.1 uncultured Lachnospiraceae bacterium | reverse complement strand
AAAGTCAACACTCGGTAATGTGTTGATGGGTAATCCTATATATAAGGTGGAATCGGGCAGCATAACCTTTGAAGGGGAAGAGATTATTAATGAATCAGCAGACAAGCGGGCTAACAGGGGAATGTTCTTATCATTTCAGAATCCTCTTGAGGTTCCGGGACTTGCACTGGAATCATTTATCCGCAATGCAATAAGGCAGAAGACGGGCAAGGCTGTGAGAGTTTTTAAGTTTAAAAAAGAGCTTGAGGAGACAATGCAGCTGCTTAATATGGATCCGGCTTATGCAGACAGAGACCTGAATGTTGGATTTTCAGGTGGTGAGAAGAAGAAGGCTGAGATACTTCAACTTCTGATGCTTAATCCAAAGTTCGCGATATTGGACGAGACTGATTCGGGCCTTGACGTGGATGCTGTTAAGAATGTGTCTAAGGGAATAGAGGAGTATCAGAAACGTGAAGACGGAGCATTGCTCATTATTACCCACAGCACGAAGATCCTTGAATCCTTGAATGCAGATTATACACATGTACTTGTGAAGGGACATATTGTTAAGACAGGTGACGCGTCACTTGTTACAGAGATTAATGAGAACGGATTTGAGGCATATTTGTAGTGCGGGAATGTAATATTAATGCTATTAACTTAAGCCTTCTATGAGGTGGCGAACAAGGTTTTACTAAATGACCTTGAATGTAATACGAGCTTTCGAATATATCTCAGAAGAAGATGCCCCCGCCTCTAAGCAGAGCGAAGGCAGGAGCAACAAACTTATCTCAAACAAGTGAGTTTGAATGTATTATGGCATGTAACAGAGAATAAGCCGATTATGTATCGGACGGAAATTAATAGGATGGAAATATTATGGAAATGAGAAAGGATACCCCGATTGATATCGAAAAGGATAAGGATGCAATCCTTTTAGATGATGTTGATAGGGAGTTATATGATTTTAAGGATGAGGAAAAGGCTGAAGATTTCTATAAGGTTGATGAGGGACTTACAGCAGATATCATCAAGGCGATTTCCGAGGAAAAGAATGATCCTGAATGGATGCGTGAATTCAGACTTAAATCATTGGAGATATACAATAATATAGAGATTCCTGATTGGGGACCGCCAATCGATGGTCTGGATATGGATAGAATCGTAACATATGTCCGTCATAAGTCAGACATGAAAAGTGATTGGGAGGAAGTACCGGAGGACATTAAGAACGCTTTTGAAAAGCTTGGAATTCCGCAGGCGGAAAGAGAAGCCCTTGCAGGCGTCGGTGCTCAGTATGATTCTGAGCTTGTGTACCACAATGTACGTGAGGATGTCAAGGCAGACGGTGTAATATATACTGATATGGAAAGTGCTCTCACGGGTGAATATGCTGATATGGTTAAAGAGCATTTTATGAAACTGGTACCTCCTACAGATCACAAATTCGCAGCACTTCATGGTGCAGTATGGTCAGGTGGTTCATTCGTGTATGTTCCCAAGGGAGTTAAGGTGGACATACCGTTGCAATCGTATTTCAGATTGAATGCAAGAGGCGCGGGACAGTTCGAGCATACACTGATTATTGTTGATGAGGGTGCAGATCTTCATTTTATCGAGGGATGTTCTGCTCCGAAATATAACGTGGCGAATCTCCATGCGGGATGTGTGGAATTATATGTGGCAAAGAATGCACATCTACGCTATTCAACGATAGAGAACTGGTCCAAGAATATGTATAACCTCAATACCAAGAGAGCACTGGTCGAGGAGGGCGGTACCATTGAATGGGTATCCGGTTCTTTCGGTTCGCATGAATCATATCTTTACCCTACATCGGTACTTAAAGGTGATGGTTCGCACGCAGAGTTTACCGGAGTAACATTTGCAGGCAAGGGACAGAATCTTGATACAGGTGCTAAGATGGTTCACATTGGAAAGAGGACCTCTTCGTTTATTGATACAAAGTCAATCTGTAAGAGTGGTGGAATAAGCACATACAGAAGTTCTGTTGTAATAGGGAAGAATGCAGAAGGTGCAAAGGCGTCTGTTAATTGTGGTTCACTAATGCTTGATTCTATATCACGTTCAGATACGGTTCCGGCAGTTGAGATGAGAACCGACAAGGCTGATGTAGGACATGAGGCTAAGATAGGTCGAATCAGCGATGAGGCCGTATTCTATCTGATGAGCCGTGGGATTACCGAGGCAGAAGCAAGGGCGATGATAGTAAGCGGGTTTGCAAGTCCTGTAAGCAAGGAACTTCCGCTTGAGTATGCCGCAGAGATGAACAATCTCATTAAGCTTGAGATGGAGGGCGGTTGAAGACAGGTAATGATCGTTAGATAAAAAGTATATGAAATCAGAGGATATTTGATATGAAGATGAATGCAAAGGTCAATAATCTCCCGGTGCTTACCAACAATTCGTTAAAGTTGAATGCAGCACCGCTTGATATAGATGTTGAATTCAAAGAGAATAATGCATTAAAGCTTAGTGAACTTCCTGACGGAGTATCAGTGCAAAGAGGCGTATCTGCTGATGAGCTTGCTAAGCGGTTTGATGAGCTTGGAATTAAGAATCCAAAGGAAAAGATAGTCGCAGGTAAATATCCTATATATAATAAGCAGAGCTTTGCGACAGGTATGGGTGCGGATGTGGATGAGCTTATGAAGCTGACCGGTACGGGAGCTAACGTCTATACAGTAGATAATTCGTATAGATCAAATGAACCGATAATTCTTCATTATGATTATGAAGATGGAGACAATGTGCTTGACAATACATTTATACATGCAAAGGAAGGCTCAGAGAGTACATTCATAATGTATTATACAAG
>CAJOLO010000228.1 GCA_905235345.1 uncultured Lachnospiraceae bacterium | reverse complement strand
AAGGCAGTCTTGCCCGTCCTGTTAGTATGCAGTCTGTCTGCGTGTTCTTTTGATACTAATCGGGAAGATGTATCTCAGACAGTGACCAGCGAAGAAAAGCAGGAAATGAAAGTGGAAAGTACGGAAGATGTAACTGATCAGGAAGAAGCAGTATCGGAAAAGAATGATATTTTATCTGAAACTGAACAGGAGTCTGCTGCATCAGGTGATTCATCTGATATTTCGACCGGGAAGGTATCGGTCAGCGTATATAAGGATGTAAATGGAGATACTGCCACCATCCCGGCTGAGTTTAAGGTATCCGAAGCGGAAGATGAGCAGACCATAAGTAAAGGACTTGTTGTTATCGGACCCGATGGTAGTGAGTTTGTCTGGGTACCGACTACTGTTACGCCACTTGAGGTACATGACTTTGGAAGTTATTTTTTCGGTGGAGATATCTCGGGTTATTACGATGAAACGGATTTGGATATATATCAGGATATGATTGCCAGTGTTGAAAAGTATGGTGGCTTTTATATGGGAAGGTATGAGGCAAGTTACGGCGGTGGAAGCAGCGTATCGGATTATGTTCCCGCCAGCAAGAGGGTGACAGAGGACGAATCAGGCAAGATATGGGTGCAGTTCTCACCACAGGACACTACGATTGCCTGTCAGAATCTTTATGCAGACAATGATACGGTGCAGGGATTCTTCCCATGGGGCATAAACTGGGATACTACTCTTCAATGGTTGATCGACTCGGGTTGTAAATCTGAAGAAGAGGTCTCATCGGACAGCACCGATTGGGGAAACTATTCGGATGATTCATTTTCAAAGAGGGCAAAAGGTAAATTCACCGGACAGTGGGAGGAAGCAAAAGCGAATAATATATATGATCTTGCGGGCAATAACTGGGAGTGGACGCAGGAGCGGTATGGCGGTGGCAGTTATGTCATGCGTGGCGGAGGCTATAATCTGATGGGTGGCTCCTGCCCAGGCGGCATTGCGTGATCCTTTGCCCGGGAACGACCATCATCCTAATGTTACATTCCGGGTTGCACTCTTTGTAAGGTGATGATATGATTATTGGAATAAAAAGAGTTCTTTGAGGAAGGTGAGGAGGATCTTGAGTACTCCATATAACGTAATAATTTAACATACTGACGAAAAAAATTGTGCAATCTATACAAGCGTAACGTGCTTTCATATGATTGCACTTTTTTTTCCGGAAAGTGAGAAAAAAATGCCCTTGCATTTTGACGAAAAAAAGAGTATTATAACACAAGATGTTGTGTTAGCACTGAATAATAAGTAGAAGATAAAGGGGTCTGGTACGGACAGAGAATTATATGCCGACAGGCTCGTTTTTACGCTTTATATGCCGAATAAACAGTTATACAGATATATGTAATCAGGAGAAGGAATAGTCGACAAAGGACTAAGTGGATAAAGAAATCACATCAAAGTGAAACAGTATTTCCATAATGGAGGGAAGGAAGAGATATGAAGATCATTAAGCGAAGCGGAACAGAGGTCGAGTTTGATATAAGCAAGATTGTTGCCGCTGTAGCGAAAGCTAACAAAGAAGTAGTGGAGAAGGACAGATTAACAAGAGAGCAGATTAATGAGATTGCCAAGAAGGTAACTCTTACATGCAGCAGTATGAATCGTACCGCCGGTGTGGAGGAGATACAGGATATGGTAGAGAATGAGATTATGGAGGCACAGGCATTTTCTGTTGCCAGAAAGTATATCACCTACCGTTATACAAGAGCTCTTGTTCGTAAATCCAATTCCACGGATGAGCAGATTCTTAGTTTGATCGAATGTAATAATGAAGAAGTTAAGCAGGAGAACTCTAATAAGAATCCGGTTGTCAACAGTGTTCAGAGAGACTACATGGCAGGAGAGGTAAGTAAGGATATAGCTAAGCGAATTCTTCTCCCGGAGGATGTGGTTAAAGCACATGAGGAAGGTATTATTCATTTTCATGATTCCGACTATTTTGCACAGCATATGCATAACTGCTGTCTTGTGAATCTTGAGGATATGCTGCAGAACGGAACGGTTATAAGTGAGACTATGATAGAGCGTCCTAAGAGTTTTTCCACGGCATGTAATGTTGCTACCCAGAGTATAGCACAGATAGCAAGTTCACAGTACGGAGGACAGAGTATAACACTTTCACATCTGGCACCATTTGTTGATGTGAGCCGTAAGAAATATCTTAAGGTGGTACAAGAGGAGTTTGAAGAAGCCGGAATCGCTTTAGATGAGGAGCAGATTGCAAAGGTCGCAGAGCTTCGTGTACGCGAGGAGATCAAGCGGGGAGTTCAGATGATCCAGTATCAGGTTATCACATTGATGACTACCAATGGACAGGCACCGTTTGTTACCGTATTCATGTATCTTGATGAAGTACCTGAAGGTCGTACCAGAGATGATCTTGCACTCGTTATTGAGGAGATGCTGCGTCAGAGAATATTGGGAGTTAAGAATGAGAAAGGTGTTTATATTACCCCCGCATTCCCTAAGCTTATATATGTGTTGGAGGAAGATAATATCAGAGAGGACTCTAAGTATTGGTATCTGACAAAGCTTGCAGCAACATGTACAGCCAAGAGAATGGTTCCTGACTATATATCAGAGAAGATTATGAAGAAGTTAAAGGGCGGCGATGTATATGCATGTATGGGATGCCGTTCATTCCTTACACCGGATCGTTTTACGGGTACGGGAGTAGGCAATCTGGCTAATGCAGGTAATTATGATCCGTCAAAGCACCAGTACTGGGGACGTTTCAACCAGGGTGTTGTTACACTTAACCTTGTGGATGTTGCATGTTCGTCTGAAGGTGACATGGAGAAATTCTGGAAGATTATGGATGAACGGCTTGAACTATGTCATAAGGCGTTGATGTGCAGGCATGAAAGACTTAAGGGTACGCTTTCTGATGTGGCTCCTATATTATGGCAGTATGGTGCACTGGCACGTTTGAAGAAGGGGGAGACAATTGATAAATTGTTGTACAACGGTTATTCTACAATCTCTCTTGGTTACGCTGGACTTTGTGAGTGTACGAGATATATGACAGGTCTTTCCCATACCAATCCCGAAGCGACACCATTTGCTATGGAGGTTATGCAGTATCTCAATGATGCCTGTGCAAGATGGAAAGAGGAGTCTAATATTGACTTTAGTATATATGGGACACCGCTTGAATCTACCACCTATAAATTTGCTAAATGTTTACAGAAACGCTTTGGCAAGATAGAGGGTGTTACTGACAAGAACTATATTACCAACAGTTATCATGTTCATGTGACAGAGAATATAGATGCATTTTCAAAGCTTTCATTTGAAGCTAAGTTCCAGGAGCTTTCTCCGGGTGGAGCAGTGAGCTATGTGGAAGTACCTAATATGCAGAACAACATTGATGCGGTGCTTGCGGTTATGCAGCATATATATGATAACATTATGTATGCAGAGCTTAATACTAAGAGTGATTATTGCCAGAAATGCGGTTATGACGGAGAGATTAAAGTTGCCGAGAATGAAGATGGTAAGCTTGTATGGAAATGTCCTAATTGCGGTAACACTGATCAGGAGGCCATGAATGTGGCAAGACGTACCTGCGGCTACATCGGAACACAGTTCTGGAATCAGGGAAGAACGCAGGAGATTCAGGAGAGAGTGTTGCATCTGTAGATATAACATAGGTAATTGCGAAACTCTTGTTTATATCTTCAGAATTGTACATATTATACAGTTCCATCACAGGCACGCTTTCGCTGCTTGTCGCACGCAGCGGTACATAATGC
>CAJOLO010000227.1 GCA_905235345.1 uncultured Lachnospiraceae bacterium | reverse complement strand
CTGTTCTTTATGACTTCTGCACGTGTCAAAACTAACATCACATACTCTTATCATATCACATACATCTGCATATCCGGCAATAACAGCATCACGCACATTTTTCTGGTGACACAGCATATATCTCCTGACCTTACGCACCATTATCCTTACAAATACCATGACAAAACCTGATAAAATCACTATTATAACAACATATATCAGCCATGCAAAACGTCCAAGGTCAAGATTTTTTATTGCATCACCTATATTACCTACATCAGCATTGCCAATTCCTCCCTGAAACAATGGTGAGAATGCCGACCAAAAATCATCCTCATCAGTAATCTCATTACTTCCCGGTGTGACTTCAACATTCGTCCAGCCAAATCCATCAATATATATCTCCACCCACGCATGTGCCTGAGCATCGGAAACTTCCACCTGCATAACCGGTGCTTCTTTGAACACTGAATATCCGGTATAAAAATCTTCTGCTTTCAAACCTTCCGCTTCATCAGATGTAAACACATCCTCCATTGAGAAAGCATAACCTTCCACATATCTTGCCGGAATTCCCATTTTTCTAAAAATCAATACAGCCGACGAAGCAAAATGTGCACAATATCCTTTTTTATTTTTTGTAAGAAAATAATTAACAAAATCCTCATCCTCCGGTGTCCTACCCGGCTTTAATGTATATGGATAGTTATCGGAAAAGAACTGTGTAACTTCTTCAACAATTTCATTTTCCGTCATATTCTCATCAAGTCCGATTTCATTACATATTTCAGAAATAACGTCTTTATTATTATCCGGCACATTTAGGAAAACCGGATTAATTTTACTGATATCTATATCTCCGGGCTTTATATTACCCAGCTTATCATCCCATACGATTTTGGGATAGAAATTATAATCTATCGTCTTTCCGAGATAAAGCCCCTGCGAATGTATTGAACCGTCATTATAATACAAAGCATAATCACTTAATTCCGTATAATATGGATAATACGGATATTCAGCATCTGCCCCGACATTCGTAATCCTCATAATACCTGAGCCACTATACTTTTCCCCATCATTCTCCAAAGCTTCTATTTCATTGCTAAAATCATCATCACTAAACGTTTCATCATCGACCCTTAACCATTGGTTAACATCATACTCATCGCCTGTAAAACCTTTTAGATATATTGCTTCATTTCCGTATGGTACAAATGTAACTTCTAAATCTGTCATATAATCAGATCTCACATTAGATACTCCACCAAGCTTACCTCCACTCATACCTCCGGTACTGGGGTAACTATTGAAAAAGCTGGAGAAGCCCATAAGAACAAAATTACCGATTGTATCAGATGTTTTATTCCAAAGTCTGTCGCTATTAAATTTCTGTTCGAATCTTATGGGACTCATAATAATTCCCGTAATAAATACAACAATCATGGAAAGTATCAATAGTGAAGCTATCATCTGTCTGAATATTCCGGAATCCTGTGTATATGACACTTGTTTTTTTCGCATTCCTCTTGTCTTAAACGGCGCATCCCATGCAAACACCACATAATGTCCATTTGCCTTAAAAATAATCACTGCCAAATATCCCACAGACAGACATGCTATATATAACAGATCAGGTGAAAGCTTCATGTAAATCGGTATCAACAATATCGGAAATGTAAACAACACTGTCCAAAATATACTCATTATTGAATACATCCAGATATTAAGAACAATAATCATAAGCATACCTATAAAACATGCCACTATAGATACCGTAAAATAATCGTTATCAATTGTCACTTCATATTCTCTGACACCCGGAAGATCAAAAAAAGTCTTTGCATAAGAAAGAACTTTATTAACAATAAAATAGAAACCTGAATTGGCATATAAACGCAAAAAATAAATAGTTGCAACAAATATTGCAAAAAATACTATATAACCAATATCTCTGTAAATATACCTTGATGATGCATAGAGAAATGAAAAATACATGGAAAGAATCAGAAAAACGCTTATTATCATAATAACATTATAGGAAATATCAAACGCTGACAAAAAACCGCATACAGACCCGAACACAAGAAAGAACACAATAAGTGCTCTCAAAAAGCAATTAATGATAATATGCCCGTTCTGCATGGTTGCCTTTTTTAGATATACACCTTCCGCAACCATAAGATCTCCCTTATGTATGTCATCTTTTTTATTTCTTCTCAGTCTGAATGCCATATCTCTATCTCCTGTAATATATACTATAATTAGGTAATTGCGAAACTCTTATTTATATCTTCAGAATTGTACATATTATACAGTTCCATCACAGGCACGAGCTAAAGCACCTGTTTATGGAATCTGTACAATATGTACAATCCAATATACAATATTAATGAGTTTCGCAATTACCTACTGCTTAATATGCTGCCGCCTCAATCTTCAAGTTCACACGGACAACTGATCCTGCCTGTGATCGCCGATGCTGCAGCAACAGCCGGAGAAGCAAGATAGATTTCCGAATCTACATGTCCCATACGTCCCACAAAATTACGGTTGGTTGTTGCAACTGCCTTCTCGCCTGCTGCAAGGATTCCCATATGTCCTCCAAGACATGGTCCACAGGTAGGTGTGGATACAACTGCTCCTGCCTCAATGAAGGTCTTAAGAAGTCCCTCTTCCATAGCCTGAAGATAGATTGCCTGTGTAGCCGGGATTACGATAACACGAAGTCCCTTTGCACATTTGTGTCCTTCCATAATCTTTGCTGCGATCCTAAGATCCTCAATACGTCCGTTAGTACATGAACCGATAACGACCTGGTCGATCCTGATATCACCGACTTCATC
>CAJOLO010000226.1 GCA_905235345.1 uncultured Lachnospiraceae bacterium | reverse complement strand
TTGACAAGAAAGCTGACGGCAGGAAGATTGACCGAAAGGGGGATATGTCATGAAGGATTTTCACAAATTATCCAAAGCGACCGGTAAGCTTTATCCGGCAATGTTTCTTGCGGCAGTATTGTTCATGCTGATCAATACTGTGTATATATGTATAGATAGAACAGGGATTAAAGTGGGTCAAAGTATTGAACAGACGATCACGACATCTGTTAATGATGAAAAGGCAAAGAACACAGATCAAAGTTATACTCTGCCGGAACAGGGACTTGATCTTTCGGAAGCGATATATTATAAGGGAAAAGAATTCTTAGGATTTATATCTGCAATGTTTGGAATTATATTATTGCTGGTTATACGTGAGATATCAATGAATGATAGAAGAACAAGAGAGTTTGAACTGACCTTACCTGTGAAAAAGTCTGCACTGGTTATGCATGAATATTGGTTCTTTTTCATACTGATCACAAGTATGACGTTGTTGCAGGGAGTCATACTTGCCGCATTTCAGAAACATTATAATGATGTATGGGTCAGGGTATCGGGAATAAAAGCACCGGAAGGATTTACCAGTATACCTACAGAAAAGTTGTATATGTATATTGCCTTTTACACTGTAAGTCTGCTTATAGGATTTACATGGATTTATCTGGGTATGACGACCTGCAGGAATTCCCTGCTTGGCATAGTTATATCAATCGGTACGTGGTTGGGAAGTATATTGATTTATGCTAATTTCGGAAATGAAATAGTAGATATATTGATGAATGTATTTGTCGGAAGATGTCCGGGTTCAGGTAATGCTACCGGTAATATAGTGCCATACAGTGATCATGCTTTTGAATTATGGAATAGTAAATATTATTTTATAGATAATTTTATGGAAAGTATTTTTTCTATAGATTGTAGATTTGATTATATAAGAGAGCTTATTGAAGCTGATGCATCAATTGATGGTGCTGCGAGCGGTTTTCGGGATGTTTATGATATTGTTCCATACAATATTACTTTTGCAAAGTATATGGTAATTCTTGGTATTATATTGATTATAGGTATTGTCCTTATAGGTCTCGCAGCAAGGAAAAGACAGTTATCCGACGGTGGACGTTTCACCTATTTTGCCACTGCGGATTATCTGTTTGCGTTGTTTTGCGGAGTAGTATGGTTTTCGGTCTTTACAGATTTTGTTGTATATGGTTTTGCTGACGATTATGGTATTTTGTTTTTATTTGATATATTATCCACAATAACAGTCATAGTATTAGTTGCATTTCTTATTCATCCGATAAAGATTGATAAAGGTGTGAACTTCAATACGAAGCAGAGGATGTTGGTTAAAGTATTTTCGGGAGATAAAGAGAAGAAGAGTAGGAAATGCTCCGATATGGGACAGCAGATTGCTAAGCTTATTTATTATGAGGGGATACGCTGTGTGTTGTTTCTTGCTATTGGTATAATAATTGTGTATGCATTGATTGAGATGCATTCTTATTACCATAATATTATATCGGGATCTGATTATGATATAGAACAATGTCTTATGTATCTTGATATTTTATCCAATAATATTATTAATCATTTTCAGGGGGAGATATTATGTGCTGTAATTATAGTATTGATTATCTCCAAATTGTCGGGCTATTGGTTGGAAAGAAAATCTGATACAAGAGACTTTTTTAATACGATTCCTGTAAAAAGAGGTGTGAAATCAGTTTTTTCGATAGTAAAGGATCTGCTAATAACAATTATACCGATTATTATTGCGGGAGTTATTATCTTTCATCAGGCAGAAAATGCATTGGCATACATGGAGGTCAATCTGGAATGGCTTTCCAAGGCAATTATGGGAATGGTCATAGCAGATATCGGATATGCCGTCATGATAGTTGGACTGATGCACTTAATAGAAGAAATATTCCCTAATGGCGTGATGCGACTTATTGGTTTTCTGGGATTTGTGCTGATGACGGTATATAGTCTTGGCAGTCTTGGAGCTTTATATAAAAATGTTCCACTGATAAGGTATGTGTATGAGGTGCTTACACTGAAAATGCCGGGGAGTTATCATTTTTTTGTTAATGCTATGTCCGGTATTTATGCAGTTGATTTTTATAAAGATGTTCCGGTTTTATATAGAGGAGATGTGTTAACTTATGGGGATTATTTAAATGAAAGTTCAATTTATGATGTTGAACTTGGCCGATTATATAATTTTTCCGATCCGTCTATGTATATCAGTTATACAATTTTCTTTATTATTGTTGGGGTTGTTTTGTTTGCATTGGCACATATATGGTCAAAGAAGAAGGATTTTAGCAGTTACGGACTATACTTTGAATTTCAAAAGTATCCGGTTGCCGCGGTAATTTCCTTAAATCTATTTTGCATTTTACAACCCTTTGTTGTGGCATTGTGGCACAGATTACTTATAGTGGTAGCATGTGTAGTAGTTTTTGCACTGTTGATATATATGATGACACCGCGGAAGAATAAAAAATATGAAAAAAACTGATTATTGCATTACATGCTTCAGAGAGTGCATACAAAAAGACTAATTTTGGTAAATTTTAAATAAAATGTCTTTGCAGTATATTCTTTTTATGTTATACTAACATAGATTGCGATAAGACGAATACCGAGACTTCTGAAGTGACGACAAAAACTGTCATCAGTTCAGTTGTTTCGGTGTCTTCATTGCATCATAATATTATATTCAAAAGGAGAAATGTTATGTACAAGACATTCGAAATGGATCTTGCCGGCAGAAAGTTAAGAGTTGATGTCGGAAGAGTTGCAGCACAGGCTAACGGTGCGGCATTTATGCACTA
>CAJOLO010000225.1 GCA_905235345.1 uncultured Lachnospiraceae bacterium | reverse complement strand
TACCATATATGCCTCACAGGTCTATGAAAAGCTTATAGATACTGAGACAGGGTTGTATAGGGAAAGTCCGTCTTATGTATATGGATTACTTCAGGATGAACTCAACTTCGGCCATATAGTACAGGCAGAGGTGTGATTACACAAGTAACCCATTTGCATTAAGGTTATATAATTCTTTAGGATATTCGGAAGTTGGTTATGCTATGATTTTTTTTAGTCAAGACTCGCTTGCGAGTCTTGCGCGCCGGATTCGGGTCAGCTTTAGCTGACAAATTCCTAACCGAATCCGTGCGCATCCTAGCGGAGCGTTTTAACTCAGTCGGAGCTTGTACCCCGACTGAGTATAACTTGTCATACCCCCCACCTTCGCTATCGCTTAGAGGAGGGGGATTTCTCCGACTGAGTTAAAATTTATAAGAGGATAACGTATGAGACATATATTATCATCGGCGCACGTTCATACAACGTTTTGTGATGGCAAGACAACTGCACAGGACATGGCTCAGACGGCATATGAAATGGGATTTGTTTCACTTGGTTTCACTTCACATGCACCACAGACGTTTGATCCAGCACATTGTATTGCTCCTTTAAGGGAAGGTGATTATAAAAATGAGATACGCCGGATACAGCAAGAGTACAAAGGCTGCATGGCAGTATATCTTGGTATAGAACGAGACATGTTTAGTTGCGCAGATCCAACGGATTACGATTATTTCATTGCTTCTATGCATTATTTTTCGAGACCGGACGGTAGTTACAGTGGAGTGGATGCGCCGGCAGAGATTATGCAGAAATATGTTGATGAATGTTGTGGAGGTAATGGACTTCACATGGCGCAACGGTATTTTTCGCAGTTTCGGGACTATGTGCTCGAATCAAAACCGGCAATAATAGGACATTTTGATCTTGTGAGGTATAACAATGCTGCATTGCATTTATACGACGAAAATTCTTCAGCCTATCGCATAATGGCTCTTGATGCCTTACGAGCGATGTTTGAAACAAATGCGCTGCTTGAGGTGAATACAGGAGGTGTTGCGAGAGGATATATGTCAGAGCCCTATCCGGCAGCATTCTTACTGAAAGAATGGAAAGCCTGGGGTGGTGAGGTAATTATCAATTCTGACTGTCATGATGCAAAACTCCTTGATGCAGGTTATTTTTTTTCAGGCTGAAGAGCTTCTGTTATCACTTGGCTATGAACATGTGGTACGGCTTAGTCCCAATCCGGAAAAAGAAATGTGGGAACGTATTGGACTATATTGAATTGAGGCAAAGAAGTCTGATAAGGAAGCTGATCATAAACTTGCTGAGTTAGGTAAATAGATATCTATGGAGGGGTCAAATGGTAAATATAGACAAGAGATATCTTGACGAAACAGAATCTATTGATTACAACAATCCGATTATTTTGGAGAAGGTTGATGAAATTCGGAAGAATTCACTGTCACAGATAGATTATATTGAGAATGCCTATAAATTTGTAAGAGATGAAATCCCACACTCATGGGATATCCGGTCAGAGACTGTATCACGCAAAGCAAGTGAAGTATTATTGAACAGAACTGGCGTATGCTGGACAAAGTCATGTTTGCTTGCAGCGTTATTGAGAGCAAACGGGATACCATCAGGGATTTCCTATCAATTTCTTACAAGAGCAGATGACGATGACAGTGAGGGCTATATTATTCATGCGCTCAACACAGTTTTTGTAAGTGAACTAAATAAATGGATAAGACTTGATGCAAGGGGAAATAAAGAGAATGTTCACGCTGAGTTTTCATTGTATGAAGAAAAATTAGCTTTTCCGATAAGAAGTCAACTGGGTGAAGTTGATTATAGAGACAATAATACGGATCTGGATGAACGGTTGATTCGTATATTGCAAGAAAGCAGAAGTATCTTGGAAGTAACAACGGATTTCAAGATGCATGAATAGTGTAAATTCAGGCTTTTGAGGATAAGTATGAACGAGAAAAGAGATAATTATAAATGAAATGTGATAAACAATACATAAGTTCCACATAAAATGTGAATGAATTGATTGAAGTTCCTATTGTTTTGTGATATGATTGCATCAAAAGATCGGATTACACGGCGTTTGGTGTAAACCATAATGGAATGGAGATGGATGAAATGTATTACAGGCGAAAGATTGATGACTATTTGATCAATTGGAAAACAGATCCTGCGCATAAGCCTTTAATAGTAAAAGGTGCCAGGCAGATAGGTAAAACGGAATCGATCATGCACTTCGCAAGGGCGAACTATGAGAATGTTGTATATATCAATTTTGCCTTAGATAAGAAGTTCATGCAAATACTTGCGGATGGATATGATGTAGAAAGCGTGATCAAGAATATATCGCTGGTAGATCCTTCATTAAAGTTTGTCCCCAATAAAACGGTCATTCTTTTTGATGAGATACAGGAAAATCCGGATGTAGCCACAACGCTGAAATCCTTTAAGATAGACGGTAATTACGATGTCATCTGCAGTGGATCTATGCTGGGAATCAATTATAAAAGGATTCATAGTAACAGTGTTGGTGCTAAAACGGACTACGAGATGTATTCGATGGATTTTGAGGAATTTCTTTGGGCAAAAGGCTATAGTCAGGAACAGGTGGATTCCATTTTGGCACATATGGTAGATAACAAGCCGTTTAATGAAAATGAGATGCTTGTTTTTAAAAGCCTGTTTTTAGACTATTGTGTATTGGGCGGCATGCCGGATGTGGTAAAACTGTATATCGAAACAGGAACATTTTCAGGAACGCTTGATGTGCAAGAGCAGATCAGGCTTGATTATGAGGAAGATGTAAGGAAATATGCGGAAGGTCTTGATCAAACCAGGATCATAAGCGTTTACAGAAGCATTCCTGCTCAGCTTGCAAAAGAAAACAAGAAGTTTCAATTCAATAAGATCGATAAGAATGCAAGATCAAGAGAATATACCGGCTGTATAGAGTGGTTAATAGATGCCGGGGTGGTTACGTCCTGTCATTGCCTGCAGTTTCCGGAACTCCCGTTAAAGGGTAATATAGATGAAAGCAAATACAAATTATACTATCCTGATACAGGTATTCTAGTCTCTACATTAGATGAGGAAGCACAGGAAGATCTTAGGGTTAATAAAAACCTTGGAGTCTATAAAGGTGCGTTATATGAGAATTTTGTTGCGGAGGCTTTTATTAAGCAAGGTCTGGGCCTGTTTTATTACAAAAAAGAAAATTCAACTCTTGAAGAAGATTTTTTTGTAAGAACCAGGAATAATCTGATTCCTGTTGAGGTCAAATCAAACAGTGATCAATCAAAGTCATTATCGTCATTGATCAGAAATCAAAAATATAGCGATATTTCTTATGGCATAAAACTCGGGAACTTCAATGTCGGATATGCAAATGATATATATACTTTTCCATATTTTTGTGCATTTAAAATGAAGGAATATTTAAAGAAAAAACAATTGTAGATTATCAGATGAGAAGAGATAGGACATAACGTGAAAATAACTGAGAATATGCAAGGGCTTAACCAATAGGAAAGGAACAACAGAAATGGAATAGATTGGGACTTGGAGTTGAAGCATGGAGTTTTTAGTAAATACCGATATAGATTGGGCTTTTCTCAGAAGAAGCACGAAGATTATCGTCCATGTTACAGCAGAAATGTGCTTGCATCTCTTGATTTAAAGAACTTGGTTCTGGGGCTTTTGTTGTGTTTTGGACTGTTTCATGGTATTATTTTATTCAAATTATTATGCGAAAATACAAGAAGAAAGTATAAGCGGGTGAACTGAGAATGACGATTACAGGAACATTATTTCAGTTTTATGGAATATGATTAATAGGAAGTTAATATCAGTTTTTTAGCATATGGAACGGATGGATTGGATGGGGTAATCATTTGGAGGGAGGTTTTTATATGGATTTTAAGGTAGGTGTAGGAAAGTCGGATTTTGAAGAACTCAGAGAATCAGGAAATTATTACGTTGATAAGACGGA
>CAJOLO010000224.1 GCA_905235345.1 uncultured Lachnospiraceae bacterium | reverse complement strand
GTTTGCGGTAGATACCATTGCATACTTGTATCATTTCTACAACACTATTCCCACGATTGACGGTTTGCATATTGAACTGATTACGACCTACAAGTTTGAACCATTTTGGATTCTGATGAATTCCTTGGTGAAAACTTTCCACGGCAAATTTTTTATCGTACAGTTACTTCAGGCCGGTGTCGTCAATGTTCTTATTTTCAAATATATAAAAAAACATAGTCCATATCCATTCCTGTGTGTTTTCCTATATTTCATCATGGATTATCACTGGTATAACATGATGGTGATGAGAAATTCTATTGCCATTGCGATATGTCTTTTCGCTAATGACTATATAATGGAGAAGAAGTGGACAAGAGCATTTATCGTGTATGGAGTGGCGGGTATGTTCCACTATTCTTCTCTGGTATTTATGTTTATAACCCCATTCTTGACGTTTTTGCGGTTTGACAAGAAAGGATTGTCGGTACTCTTGGCTATGTTACCTATTGGCGCCATATTTGTCCTCTATTTTGAGGATATCTTAATGGCAATGGCTTTTAACGACACCGTTTCGGATAAGTTGGACTCCTACATGGAGGATGATGCATTTGATGCAGACAAATACAGTGTTGTTTACTTTTTCGTAATAGTTTTCATTCCTGCTATTTATACCATCCTGTCGTTGTATTACGTGAAACGCTTCAAATATAAAAACAATTTGGAGAGGGTGGAACCGTTCGTGATGATAGGTCTTATTTTCTATGTATTGCGTTTCAACATCGGTTTTTTGAACCGTTTCTCGAATGCGTATCACGTGTATTTCATTATTTTCTATGTGCAATTCTTTATGGATATGTACAGAAAAGGACGTGAACTAAAAGGTCTATTTCCTCTTCTGACCCCAGTATCTATTTTTATACCCTATTTATTTGTTACCATTGCCCTTTGGTATCAAGGAAGAATAAATTATTATCCATATTATACGATTGTAGATAAAAACATTGATTACGATAGAGAACGATATTATTCAGAGTCTCGCCCCTATATCACCGACATAGATGAAAACACAGAATATTAGGAATGTTTTTGAAACTGAGAAAAGAATTATGAATACGGAAATAAACTATTCGTTTGTAATTCCCCATCACAATACACCGGATTTGTTGCAGCGGTTGATTAATTCGATACCTCAGAGAGAGGATATTGAAATAATTGTGGTGGATGATAATAGTGATGAAGATAAAAAAGCAAATATTACTCGCAGTGATGTTAAGACTATCTATATAGATAAAGAGCATACGAATGGTGCTGGCCTTGCTCGGAATGTGGGCATGGATGCCACAACAGGGAAATGGCTTTTGTTCGCTGACGCTGATGATTTTTACAAACCGGGTTTCATTGATATTCTTGATGAATACAAAGACGATGACATTGAAATGCTCTTCTTTAATATAGATTCTGTGGATAGTGATACTCTAAAACCTAATAGGAGATCTTCAATACATAACAAACTTATTGCACAATATGATGGTAGTGTAAAAGCATCGAAAAATATCTTGTATATGGGTTATGCACCTTGGAGAAGAATGCTCTTGTCAGAGTATGTGAAAAAGCATGGATTCAGATTTGAGGAGATAGTACGAGGGAATGACAGATTTTTTTCCATTCAAGTTAGTTTTTTTGCTCGAAAATGGAAAGTTGATCAACGTGCTGTGTACACATTAACTCATAATAATGAAAGTTTGACTTATTCTAAAATAACAAAAGAAAAATATGTGACTTTGATGATAATGTTTCGGAGAAATGCCGAGTTTTACAAATACATAGGTCATTCAGAATGGAACAGAAAGTCGATAAGAGGTATATTTTCTCAGTCAAGAATAAGTTATCTTTATCGCCTATTTCGTAGAGAGCCAATGACGGCCTTTCAAGCCACCTTTTATATGCTGACTCATTGGCTTGAAATGGAAAGAAAAGCTTCGTATTACGTTGATGTCGTGAAAGACATCCAGCATAAAATGGCATGCCGTGATATTTTGAAAAGTAATACAATAATGTAGCTAATATATGCAATTGATATCATATAAACTCAACAATCTGGCATCAATCTTTTTCTCGGGAACTCCTGTTATGCGAAAAGGATGGGCGTCTATCGTGTTTTAAATGATAAATTGGAGAAAAAAATAATAGATTTCTTTCCAACGGAGGACTATGATGACATTATTGCAGATGATGTTTTGATTTCTATAAAATTCTGGATTAATGAAGAATTTCGCAGTTATTTTTGCAGGTGGCACAGGTCGCAGGATGCATACGACATCGCGACCTAAGCAATTCCTTGAGTATCAAGGAAAGCCCATTATTATATATACATTGGAACTGTTCGACAATCATCCGATGATTGACGAAATTGTCGTGGCATGTGTAGAAGAGTGGATTCCCTTCTTGGAAAAGATGCTCAATAAGTTTGAAATTAATAAGGTGAAGGCAATCGTTACAGGTGGTGAGACGGGGCAGGAGTCTATTTATAAAGGTCTCGTAGCTGCTAAAGGCCTCTCTGAAAGTAACGATGATATTGTGCTGATACATGATGGCGTACGACCGCTTATTACGGAGCAGACCATCACAGACAACATCGAGACCGTCAGGCGTGATGGTAGTTGCATCACCTGTATTCCTGCTACGGAAACTTTTATCGTGAGTCAGTCGGATGGCAGTCTGGAAATTCCCACTCGCGACAATTCTCTGATAGCCCGCGCTCCTCAGAGTTTCTATCTGAAAGAGATTTTCCAGGCTCATGAGCAGGCGAGAGCAGAGGGACGACATGACTTTATCGACTCTTGTTCGATGATGCATCATTATGGGCATAAACTTGGTAAGGTG
>CAJOLO010000223.1 GCA_905235345.1 uncultured Lachnospiraceae bacterium | reverse complement strand
AAGACTCCCAAATTTTTTCAAAATGATCAATATGAGCAGTTCCTTGGAATAGAGAGTACAGAGATTGTGTATAACAACAGGTACAATGATGATTACTATCGATATGAGCCTACAAGCTACAGTGGGCTCATTTGTTCATTTGATGAAATGGAAAAGGAGATAGGAAGACATGACCGGCTGGTGGATTTCGGATGCGGTAAGGGACGGGTGTTGTTCTATGTTAATCAGAGGTTCCGGTGTGAGGTGTGTGGTATCGAGGTGGATGAGTCCCTGTATGAACAGGCACTTGATAACAGAGCATTTTATAATACCCGATTCAGAGATTCGGTAGGAAAGATAGAATTGATCAACGGCAAGGCAGAGGAATATGAGATACGTCACGAGGATAATATATTCTACTTTTTTAATCCGTTTGAGATTAACATTTTCTCGCAGGTCATTGATCATATTACAGATAGTGTGGAGAAGCATCCGAGGAAAATATATGTTATGATGTATTATCCCAAGGAGGATTACAGAGAGTATTTGAAACGCAGACAATTTACATTATATAAAGTGGTTAAGCTTCCGGCATATGAAACGGATTGGGATGAAAAGGTGGTCATATATGAGTATGGGGAACCTTCCCATCCTGAAAAATTCGATATATATGATAATGATACGTCGTTTGTGTGATGAAGAGCTGTTCGCAAGAATGCCGGGAGTATTCTTTATTTGGGCACACAAAATCTTGGGTCAAATTAAAAATCCGGACACAATATATAATGTTGTCTCATACCCTATAAAAATGATATAATAGGCGGTGTGGCTATTTGCAGATAATAATTTTAAGAAAGGCTTTTTTATGGGAAAAAAGAAGAAATCAAAGAAATCTAATAGTCTTTTGGAGAAAGAGTTAGAGCGTTATCTTAGAGTTCCGTTCTATTTGATGATAATATTTATAATAACTGACGGGTTTATATTTGCGGTCAATTGCAAAGCCGGATTGGTTGCTTCGTGTGGGCTTGTTATATACCTGGTTGCTGCAATCTACATTTATTTTAAAAGACGTCCTAAGATTATGTCAGAGCTTGTGTCCTTCTCCTTTGCTCATAGTTCGATACAGAGTGAGCTAATCAGAGAACTGGCAATTCCTTACACATTGGTTAATTCCAATGGTCGTGTGCTTTGGTGTAATAAGGCTTTTTATAAGGCTGTGAAAAGTGATAAACAGCATATGAGAAAGCATATTCAGAATATATTTACCGATATTACCCTGGAGCTTTTGAATATGGAGCCGGAGGATAACGGCAAGAGAGTTGTTCATATATATCAGGCTGATAGGAATTATCGCATGGAAATTCTAAAAGTATCAGTTAAAAATCTTTTGAATAAAGATATCATGGATAATATTCAGGATGATGAGATATTATATGCCATCTATCTTTATGATGAGACAGAACTGATGCAGGCGGTTGAGGATAAGGAACGAATCAAGCTTGTGGCAGGTCAGATATATATAGATAATTATGAGGAGGTCATGGATTCAACCGAGGAGGTTCGCCGTGCGTTGCTTACTGCATTGATAGACAGAAAGATTACAAAATATATGCAGTCGGCAAAGGCTATTATCAAAAAGCTTGAGAAGGATAAGTATATTTTCGTTATCCAGCAGCAGCAATTAGAACTTTTGCAGGAGGGCAAGTTCAGTCTGCTTGATGAAGTCAGAAATATTAATATAGGTAATGAGACACCGGTAACGCTTTCGATTGCGGTTGGTGTGGATCCGGATAATGATGATTATACAACGGCTTATGAGTATTCTCATATGGCAATGGATATGGCTCTTGGACGTGGTGGTGACCAGGTGGTCATCAAGAAGGGCGACAAGATCATTTATTATGGAGGAAAGACACAGTCTGCTGAGAAGAATACGAGGGTAAAGGCCAGAGTTAAGGCACATGCACTTAAGGAGCTTCTGACAAACAAGGATCAGGTGCTCATTATGGGGCACAGAAATCCGGATATTGACTGTTTGGGTTCAGCGATTGGTATATACAGACTTGCCACTAACATGGAGAAGAAAGCGCATATTGTTATTAATGAGGTGACAAGTTCAATTCGCCCGGCAATGAATAATTTCATGGGAAGCAGTGTGTATCCCGAGGATATGTTCTATAGCAGTGAACAGGCACTTGCAACGGTTAACCCGAATACGGTTCTTATAGTGGTTGATGTGAACAGACCGAGTATAACAGAGTGTCCGGAGCTTTTGCTTCAGGCGAAGAATATTGTGGTCATCGACCACCACAGACAGAGCGGTGAGGATGTGAAGAATGCTATTCTTTCATATATAGAGCCTTATGCATCGTCTGCATGTGAGATGGTTGCGGAGATATTGCAGTATAGTATGGATAAACCGAAATTGCGTCCGGCAGAGGCAGATGCGATGTATGCCGGCATGCTGGTCGATACTGATAATTTTGTTGCAAAGACAGGTGTGCGTACCTTTGAGGCAGCATCTTTCCTTCGTAAATGCGGTGCTGATATGATACGTGTCAGAAAGGCTTACCGTGTGGATTTGGAAAGTTTCAAGCATGTGTCGGAAGGTGTTGAAAGAGCAGAGATATTCATGGACTGTTTTGCAATATCTGATGTTCCGGCTGCGGACGGATTAGATAGTCCTAATGTCGTTGCCGCTAAGGTTGCCAATGAGCTTTTGGATGTAGAGAATGTAAGGGCTTCATTTGTAATGACCAAGATTGATAATCTTGTATATGTCAGTGCCCGTTCAATAGAATAGATGATATCAATGTTCAGGTTGTAATGGAGAAGTTCGGCGGAGGCGGTCACGGAACGGTTGCCGGGGTTCAGCTTTCCGATACGACTGTGGAAGAGGTCAGAGAGCAGTTGAAAACTGTGCTCAGAACCATGTGGGATGAAGGAGATTTCTAAAGCTTAAAGAGTGATCTTTATTCCATACAGTGCATTGTGTTCAATACAATTAATCACAGGGTAGGAGGTTAAAGAAGAATGGAAGTTATATTATTAGAGGATGTTAAGAATGTAGGCAAGAAAGGTGAGGTTGTTAAGGTTAATGACGGTTATGGTCATAATGTTCTTATAAAGAAGAAACTTGGATTAGAGGCTACTAATAAGAATCTTAACGATCTCAAGTTAAAGAAGGCCAATGATGACAAGATTGCTGCCGAGAATCTTGAGGCTGCACGTGAG
>CAJOLO010000222.1 GCA_905235345.1 uncultured Lachnospiraceae bacterium | reverse complement strand
GTGATGCCGATGTGGATCAACTTTACACTTAGAATTACGGCACTCAAGGAAGTGCTCAGCGTTCTTGAGGGTAATCTTGCATTTCACCCTTTTTTCAATACAGTGTTGTGTATGACGTATGATTTTATGCCCTTCATGGTGATGCCGTTATATACTTCTTTGTCGAAGCTGGATGACAATGTGTTAGAGGCGGCGGCAGACCTTGGAGCAAAGCCGTGGCAGATCATGCTTAAGCTGGTGATACCGATGTCGATGCCGGGAATCATCAGTGGAGTGACAATGGTATTCCTGCCCGCTATGACTAACTATGTTGTGCTTGATATGGTATATAACAGCACATTTATTATGGGAAGCCTTATCGGAAGCTACTTCAGCTCTTACGACTGGCATAACGGCTCGATGATCTCCGTAATACTGTTACTGCTTATTTTCTTTATTGCTGCACTAAGCTCCAAGCTTTCTAAAGAAGACCTTGAGAAGCATACGGTACAGGGAATGTGACAAAGAAGAGATAGGAAATAAGCCTTACCCATAGCGGTTTTTAATTAACTTGACTATAACGCAATGTCATTTATTTAAGCCTTCCCCCTGGGGGGAAGGTGTCAGCAAATCTTGGATTTGCTGACGGATGAGGGGATGAAAACACTTAAGTTAATGACATTGGACTATAGCGCAGCCAAGTTATTAGTCCGATTAATTAGAAAATGCTATACCAGGTTATTACAAATAGAAGGGAACACGGATATGAAAAAAAGATGGATCAGTGAACTCTGGCTTATACTTGTGCTGGCGTTCTTATATCTTCCGATTGTAATATTAATGATTTACAGCTTTACGAAGTCGACAACAATAGGTGCGCTTCGCGGATTTTCTTTACAGAATTATAAAACACTCTTTACCACACCTGAGCTTACGGCAATGATATGGGGAACTATATCTTTAGCGGGTATTGTGTCAATAATCTCCACAATACTTGGAACACTTGGCGCAATTGGTGTGTTTTACAGTAAGAAACTTACGAGAAAGAGCATGGAGCTTGTTAATCAGATTCCGGTTGTAAATGCGGATGTGGTGACAGGATTTTCCGTGTGCGTACTGCTCATAGTATTTCTTAACATGGACAAGGACACGTATATTCCTTTGGTGGTCGGACTTACTTCGCTTTGTACGCCGTTTGTATATCTTTCCGTTACACCGAGACTTAAACAGATGGATCCGAATCTTTACGAAGCGGCACTTGACCTTGGGTGTACCCCGCTCCGGGCACTTAAAAAGGTTGTTCTTCCTGAACTGGTGCCGGGAATACTTTCCGGGTTCATGACCTCCGTTACATTGACGCTGGATGATTATTTTATAACGACATATACTAAGCCTGCGGTATTCAACACCATCAGTACCTATGTGGTAAATGCTACCAAAGGTGCCCAGACACAGATTAAGACTGCACTTTGGGCATTGTCTACGGTGATATTTCTGGTGGTAGTTCTTGCGGTTATAGCAATGAACGTAATCCCCGGAGGAGTGGACAATAGTGGAAAGAAAGGCAGTCGTATGGTATATCGTAAGGATAGGAAGAAACGGCAGATGAACAAAGGTATAAAATCTTTTGCTATAATGTTATGTCTTGCGGGTGCGGTAATCTCAACCTGCACAGGCTGCGGCAATGCCGGAAACCATACACTTGTTCTTCGTATTGCAAACTGTGAGGAATACATTGATGAGGGTGACTGGGATGAAGATGAGCTGATCGAGCTTGACAACGGTGCGGAAATCATTGGTGAGAACAGTCTGGTGGATGATTTTTGTGAGTGGTATGAGGAGACATATGGGGAGAAGATCAAGGTGGAATACTCCACCTATGGTACCAATGAGGATCTGTATAATCAGTTAGTACTTGGTAATGAATTCGACCTTGTATGCCCGTCCGAATATATGATAATGAAATTCATGGAGGAGGAGAAGCTGGCTCCGTATTCTGATGAGTTCTTTGAAACCGATAATGAGAATAATTATTATGCCAAAGGTGTATCGCCATATATCAGGGATGTGTTCGAAGAGCTGACGTTTAATGGCGAACCTATAGCAAAGTATGGCGCAGGATATATGTGGGGCAACATGGGAATCGTCTATAATCCGGAGCTTGTGGATGAGGAGGATCTGAAGCATTGGGATATGCTGCTTGATAAGCAGTATGCCAAGAGGATTACCATGAAGGACGGAGTGAGAGATTCATATTTCATCTCGCTTGGAATTTTAAATGCAGATAAAATTCAGTCAGAGGATTTCGTAAATGCACCCGATTACAGTGAGAAGCTTGCGGAGGTCATGAATGATACCAGTCAGGAAACTGTTGACAAAGCGGAAGTCATATTGTCTGAAATGAGAAAAAATGCATATTCGTTGGAGACTGACAGCGGTAAGGCGGACATGATCACAGGCAAGGTGGTTGCCAATATGCAGTGGTCGGGTGATGCGGTATATTCGATAGATCAGGCAGAGGAAGACGGGGTGGAGCTTGCCTATGCCATACCTGATGAATGTACCAATCTGTGGTTTGACGGATGGGTCATGCTTAAGAGCGGACTTTCCGAAGATTCCAGAAAACAACAGGCGGCAGAGGCATTCGTTAATTTCATATCCCGCCCTGACAATGTGGTAAGGAATATGTATTATATCGGTTATACCTCGGCGATTTCAGGCGGTGATGATGACACGATATTCGATTACATGAATTACTGCTATGGTGCAGAGGATGAGGAAGAGGCAGTAGAGTATGATGAGTTACTTCTTCGAAGGAATGGATAACGAAAAAGGTAATTATGTATTACTCGTCGATGAGGAACAGCTTAGACGACAGCTGTTCGCACAATATCCGCCGCTTGATACGATTAAGAGAAGTGCGGTAATGAAGTGCTACTCCAAGGAGGCCAATCAGAGGATATCCCAGATGTGGATCAATATCAGGTGCTATGATATGGAGGATCTGTTTGAGGTGTTTTCACATAAAATTGAGTGATTGTTCATACTATTTGCTTGACTATTCCGTTGGCATATATTATATTTATGACAAGCATTATGCTTTTTGATAATAATGGGATTGTATATCTCTATTGTTGTAAAGGTAGAATATTAGTAACTGTTCAGCCCGGCTGAATAGATACGGTATCTTGTAAAACAATTTATGGTGGAACATTTGCTTGGAAGCGAACAGCTTGAAAAGAATATGCAGTACAGTCGAAAATGTAATAAGACGGCAGAAAAAATGTAACAGGGAGCCATATTTATGCGTGATGCAAAGTTAAGTGATTTGGAATAGGTTATTTGAAACAGGCGTTCATTATAGGCAGTAAAACGTAAATCGAAAAGAGGTATGAGGTTGTTTTCATACCTCTTTTGTAGTAGAGTATAAGAGTAACAGCCGTGAATATTCTCAGGCAGAGCATGAGAGATATCGAGAGCTGTAATAAGTGCATAGATTGAGAGAAGATAGAAGAGAATATATTATAAACATAGAGCGTATAATAAACACCAATTACGGCAGATAATAAAGTAAATAACAAAAATAATTTGTAAATAGTCATATAAAACTTGATTTTTGATTGCTGTTTTGTTATTATCTGATTGCAGTATGAATTTAGGAGGTGGCAATTATGCTCTGTCAGTTTTCATTTTCCAACTTCAGATCATATCGGGATAATACGGTATTTGATTTTCAGGCATCAAATGTAGCTGAGTATAAAGAAAGTCTGATCAATACTGATAAAGCAAGCGATCTTCTGCCGGTAAGTGTTATTTATGGACCTAACGGTGGCGGGAAAACTAATCTGCTTGCTGCACTTAGCTGTGTTATCTCTTTGGTGGTTGGTCCGGTGAAAGATTTTGAAAAAACACAGAATCATTTTGTTATTCAGCAAAGAGTAGAGCTGATGCCTTATATGTTTGATGATATATCAAGTAATGAACCCACTTCTTTTGAGCTGTTCTTTAGAGTAAAGGATAACGAATATAGGTATAATATTTCATTATCTGATGGCGTCATAGTTGAGGAGAGCCTGTATAAAAAGATAATAGGTGCTAAAAAGTCAGCACTTATATTTACACGAGAGAATAGTAGTATAAATATCGGACAAAGCATTGGTAAAAAAAAGATCAATACAGATGTTAATGTAAAGATGCCGTTTATTTCCTTTCTTGCTATTAATTATTCCATAGAGGTAATACAGGAAGCTATGAGCTGGTTTGAATCTTGTATTATACGCAGTTATGCTAATCCTATGGTGGAGAGACAGATGCTCCTTATGGAAAACGAAGCATCCAAGAAATTGTTAATAGACATGATGAATGATATGGGTATCGCAATAAGTGATTATCGTTATGACGAAAAACGGGAGGAGTTCTTTTTACAGAGAAAGATTGGTGATAAAGTCTATGATCTTTCTTTTGTAAATGAGTCAGACGGAACAAAAAAACTGTTTGCTGCACTTCCGGTCATTATATTAGCGCTTAATGAAGGCAGACTGCTTATAGTAGATGAGCTTGATGCAAAGCTTCATCCGATGCTGCTAAGATATGTTATAAAGCTGTTTACGAATAAGAAAAGTAATAAGAAAGGTGCACAGTTATTATTTACTTCACATGATATGGCAACAATGAAAAATACCATTTTCAGAAGAGATGAAATATGGTTTGCTGCTTTAAATGAAGACAACAGCAGTGAGATATATTCATTATATGATATCCGACGGGATGACAATGAACATGTAAATAATACTGCTGCCTATGATAAACAGTATATGGAAGGCAGATACGGGGCGGATCCTTATATGAGAAACATATTAAATTGGGAGTGATTTGGATGAGCAGAAAACCGGTTAAAAAATCAGATGCAGATAAAGCGTGGATGCAACCAAGACAAGGCAAGGTAAAACGGTTTGCACCGGAATATCATCTCATCGTATCTGAGGGTACTGATACTGAACCTAATTATTTTTGCGCAATAAAGGAAAAAGTAAATATCACCTACCGTAACAGAATACAGCTTGAAGTGGTAGGGATGGGTGATAATACGATAAATCTTTTTAAAAGAGCGAAAGAACTAACCAACAGCAGTTCTTATGTATATAAACATGTATGGATAGTTTATGACAAGGATGATTTCCCGGCAGAGCATTTTGACAGGGTTGAGGGGTTATGTGAGGAAAACAGTAACGAAGAAACTATCTATCATGCTGCATGGTCTAATCAATGCATTGAATTATGGTTTCTTTTGCATTTCAGTTTCATGCAATCAAATCTGCATAGGAATGAATATTGGCCTAAGCTTACAGAATGCCTAAAAAAGATAGGCAAAGGTCAATACGAGAAGAATCGTAATGATATGTATGAAATATTATTACCATATATGGATGAGGCTATTAAAAATGCTAAAATGCTTGAAGAGTTAAATGAAGGAAAAACTCCATCATGTTCTGCACCCGGAACAAAAGTATATACTTTTGTGGAATATATTAAGGGATATCTATGAGGCGTAGCTGAATAGATACGAATATTATTAAGAATGTTCAGGAGAAGATTATGATAAGAATAGATATGCCGGAGAATGCCAACAGAATAATACACACTCTGCAGAATGCCGGATATGAAGCGTATATAGT
>CAJOLO010000221.1 GCA_905235345.1 uncultured Lachnospiraceae bacterium | reverse complement strand
TAAGTTATTGCAGTCTTACCTACTCCCGGTTCTCCAATATGCAGCGGGTTATTCTTGTCTTTTCTGCATAGAATCTGAATTGTTCTTTCAAGCTCTTCATCCCTCCCGATCAATGGATTTACATCATTGAGGGTATCATTTAAGCATGGGGCGTATAGCCTTATGGATTCTTTACTGCCTTTTGGTGAATGTTTCTTAATTATTTTTCCTGTTGCTTTATTATCTCTGAATATTCCCTGAACATTATCCTTCCGGAATAATTCATTATTATGGCTATCACCAATAATTTCCTGACCGGTATTATCATATGACTCTTCTTTGTCATTGGTATCGGCTGTATTATGAAAATCATCTTCATTATCTATAAATGACAGTTCTTCCTCTTCTATTGCTGCCATCATACTAAGAAGTTCTGCTTCGATAACCTCCTGTTTTTCCATATAATATACGGCATAGGAATCATTAAGTTGCCACAGACCATGTAGAATATGTCTTATATCCACCTCATCGCAACCGCTGTTTATAGCCGACTGCTCCGCATATGTAAGTGCATACAATGTACCGGCAGATAACTCAGGGGCAACATCGTCAATCTTTAGTATATATACCTTAATATAATTTTTGAGGTCATCGGTTAAACTCCTTATATTCCCGCCACAATCTTCAAAGGCTTCACAAAAACATTCGTCCGTTGAAATAAAAAGAAGAAGCAATTCCGGTGTTATATACTCATATTTATTATTTTTTGCATATTTTATTGCATCCTCTATTAATTTAGAGGCTGACAATGACATATTCATTACAAATATCCTCCTATTTTCAGGATTATAAAGACGGAATCATGTTTCTTCAATAATCATTCTAAACGGAAAGCCCTCATTTCTTGCTCTAATCATGGCTGTATTAGTCTTTGTAAGAGCAATATCATACGGGTACGTTCCAACAATTGCTTTTCCGTTCTTATGAACTTGCATCATGATTGCTTCCGCACTTTTAGGATCCTTATGAAAGATGCTGATAAGTATCTCAACCACAAATTCCATGGATGTAAAATCATCATTGATCATTATTACATTGTAATGTCCCGGTTCTTTAACCTTCGTTCTTGTATATTCCTGTGTGGATCTTTGTACAGCCATACTTCTTGCTCCTATCATCGTTACATAATTCTGACATATGATGTAATTTATTGTTAAATATTATTTATCTTAACCTACACTAATTCGCCCAGATAATAAAATCCTTTTGATTCCGTAAGTTTCACATCCATAAACTTCCCGATCATATCCGGCGTGCCCGGAAAGTGAACCAGCAGATTGTTACTAAGACGTCCTGTCACAAGGCTTGAATCCTGCTCGTTAATGCCTTCCACCAACACCTCGGAAGTTGTGCCTTCATAACGTCCGCAGGTCTCTTTTGCAATATGCTGTACTTCATTAAGCAGTATATCAAAACGTTCTTTAATCTCTTCATCTGTTGAAGCATATTCCATACCTGCAGCCGGAGTTCCTGTTCTCCGGGAATAAATGAACGTAAATGCTGAGTCATATCGCACCTGCCTTACAACATCAAGTGTCTCCCGGAAGTCTTCTTCTGTTTCGGTAGGAAATCCAACAATAATATGATATATCAGGCATTGCTTTTCTAATCTTGTCTACCAATGCAAGATACTGTTCCTTAGTGTAGTGTCTGTTCATGTCCTTTAAAACTTTGCTGCTTCCGGACTGAACAGGTAAATGCAGATGTCTGCATATCTTCTTTGACTTTGCCATAACCTCAATAAGCTCATCAGACAGATCCTTAGGGTGTGAAGTCATGAAACGTATTCTCTTTAATCCCTCAATCTGTTCGATCTGTTGTAATAGCTCAGCAAAAGTGATCTTCGGCTCCAAAGTCTTTCCGTATGAATTTACATTTTGACCTAATAACATAACCTCGACTACGCCATCTGCCACCAACTCTTCTATCTCTTTAATGATATCTTCCGGACGTCTGGAGCGTTCACGCCCACGTACATAAGGAACAATGCAGAATGTACAGAAGTTGTTGCAGCCAAACATAATGTTGACACCACATTTAAAATCGTATTTGCGCTCACTGGGCAGATCCTCCACAATCTCGGAAGTACCATCCCATATATCTATGACCATATCATTTGTATTTAGTTTCGTTTCAATTAGTTCAGCCAGTTTGAATACGTTATGAGTACCGAAAATGATATCAACATGCCGGTAGCTCTGCTTGATCTTCTCCACCACAAGACTTTCCTGCATCATGCAGCCGCATAGGGCGATCATCATGTGTGGATTTTTCTTCTTATATTTTTTTAGTTGTCCCAGTCTTCCGTAAACACGAAGATTAGCATTTTCACGGACAGTACAGGTATTCATAATGAGGAAATCACAGTCCTCACGCTCTGTTCTTACATATCCGATAGTTTCGAGAATACCTTCTAACTTTTCACTGTCCTTGGCATTCATCTGACACCCGAAGCATACGCTGCAATATGTAAGCGGGCGTCCCAATTCCTTTGATATATCTGCTATTCGCACTTTCAATCGTTCCATAATCTCTTTCTGACGAAGTGCTTCATTTTCGTTTGTGTTCATTTATTATCTCCTTCAGGGGTATTTTATTGCTATACCATTAATTCATACTGAAAAGAGAGTACTTATTATGTTATGATACTCTCTCTTTAGTCAATAATTCATTATATTATACCATCAGAGGATTTACAAGAATAATTAGTATCTATTGCTCATTTTACAATATGTCATTAAATGATTTAATCAGCACTGTAACTTCCTTCAATTATTCCGACAGACTTTATATTGTTATAATCGTTATCATATCTGCCTGAATTTAATTGGTCAATTATATCCTTAAGTTCAGTTCCACCTTTGTCCAACTGAATGTCAGGATTATTCGTATCACCCTTCAATGCAAACACATACACAGTATAGTTGTGTGTTCCTGACGGCGGATACGGTCCGACATATCCATTATTTTCACCATTGAACGTCCCCTCATCCACACTTGTCTTGTCCGTAAGTGCGAACCAGTGCAGCCAGTCATTTCCGTCATGGTCGATCATAACAATGGCATACTTTGCAGCATATTCATTCTTATCCCATGAAAGCTCCGGGGATACATTGCCATGCTTAGCTCCTATCTGTTCATCCCATACTCCGTTTTTAAGATTATCTGATGCAACATTAAATTTCGGAAGATCATTAATATCAACAGGTCTTGCATATTGTTTGGCCGCTATAATAACATCGGCAACAATTGCAGTGAAAGATATGATAAAAAAGACCAATAACACCGTAGCTGTTTTATGCCTTTTCTTCTTATCCGGATTCCTTGACAGTAACAAAAAAAGCCATCTGATGAGAAAAATAAATACACACACACTGCCTGCTTCATATATGATCTTTAATATAAACTTAACTTTTTCATATATGTTCATAATTAAACCCTTCTGCCCAATGTCAATAACTTAAACTTTGTGGTTTTGCCTCATCCGTCAGCAAATCTTTGATTTGCTGCCACCTTCCCCCAAGGGGGAAGGCTTAATTTACTGACATTGATTCAGCTACGCTTCATAGATATGATACTTCACACGTAAGCCCGTATCCGGATTCCGTCATCAAGGTACTCTTCTTCTATCACTTCTCCGTTACGCTTAATCTCGGCAATTGCAGACATTTCATTATATCCGAATAAACGCTCTATCAAATGCCGGTCTTCACGAAGTACGGAATCTATAACGTCAGGTAATTCATTTAAACCGGTTCCTTCCTTTGCTGATATTGAAAGATACTTAACTGCACGGAGATCAAATAATCCCATACGCATATCATCATCTGTTATCTTATCGATCTTGTTGAAGATGGTGATGATCTTTTTTCCGGTTATACCAAGTGTATCTAACGTATTATATGCTACTTTCATCTCCGCATCACGATTATCAGAGGATGCATCCACAACATGAAGAATGTAATCAGCGTATTTTGCTTCCTCCAATGTACTTCGGAACGCATCAATAAGATCATGAGGCAGCTTTCTTATAAACCCGACAGTATCTGTTAATAGAATCTTCTGTTTGCCGGATGCTTTCTTATACTCATAAACTCTGGTTGTGGTATCCAACGTGGCAAACAATTTATCCTCGGCTAATATTCCTGCTCCGGTCAGAGCATTCAACAGGGTAGATTTTCCTACATTGGTGTATCCTACAATGGCAAATACAGGATATCTTCCCCGCTCTCTGCTTTTTCTTGTAGTCTCTCTATGTGATGTCATATCGTTGATTTCACGTTTTAATTGTGCTACACGTTTGCGGATAACACGTCTGTCCTGCTCAAGCTTCTTCTCACCGGGACCTCTTGTCCCGATTCCTCCACCCAGTCTTGACATTGTACCCTTTCCGGTAAGTCTTGACAGCCTGTACTCTAATTGCGCCAGTTCTACCTGCATCTTTCCTTCGGAAGTTCTGGCATGTGCAGCAAAAATGTCCAGAATAACCATTGTTCTATCCATGACTTTCACATCCAGTTCTCTTGAAAGATTAGCCATCTGTGAGGGTGAAAGTTCATCATCAGTTATAATTCCGGTTGCATTCGTTGCATTGATCAAAATCTTCAATTCATCAATCTTACCACTACCAATATATGTTGCCAGTTTCTGAACAAGCCTGCCGACAACAACCGCACCTGCAGTGTCAGCCAGTTCAGCAAGTTCATCCAGAGAGTTGTCAGCATCATAGGTATTCATATTCTGAGAACTGACATCTACAGCAACCAATATTACATATTCAAGTTCTTCCCTGTTTTCATGCATCATCTATATTAATGTCCTCCAAAAACACTTACTTCGCTTTCATAAGATAAGTAATCGCTTCCTTTATTCCATCTACAGAAAGCGTGTACATATGATAAAGCTTTGAAAGCGTGTCCTCCGACTCCATCCAATGCATCCTTGTAAGCTCCTTATGATAGCGAGGATTGAGCCATACACATTTCTTGTACTTGCTAAGTAGAAGCTGATTCCATTCGTAACCGGACATTCCGTCATTCGGTCCTCTGTAATTACCGTTTTTATCAAAAAGTTCTTCCGGTGCCATCTGAGCATCACCCACTATGATAACTTTATAATCCTTGTCATAGTGCTTAAAAAGATAATCCAGATCAACCCAGTCACCATACTCGCATTCAGCCGTCTTATATACCTTTGAA
>CAJOLO010000220.1 GCA_905235345.1 uncultured Lachnospiraceae bacterium | reverse complement strand
ATGATCAGGAACTTCTCTTGATACGAAGTCGTACTTCATATTCCTCCAAAGCACTTTTTATTGATAATCAGTTTCGACTATTTTTGAAGAGATTTATCAATTAAATTTTTAGTCAATAATCTCTACAAATAACTTTTCATAAAATCTACTTTATGTGTTAAATAAAGGAGTATTACATGCAGATTTGGAAAGCACATTACAAAGATGATTGTCACGATAAAGTCAAAATATCACTTTGACGGGGTGAGGCATATCCTTTTATCTCGCAAAATAACTTCCTGGGAGGGTGCACATAATAATGGAGCATAACAATAGAACAACTGTCATTTTCGTGCGTCATGCTAAGGCACAGTATGGAGAAGATGATAGAATAAGACCACTTACAGAAGATGGCCTTAAGGACAGGCAAGTGGTTCTTGATACACTTAAAGAGAGGACAATTGATTGCTTTTACAGTAGTCCCTATAAACGAAGCATTGATACAATTCAGTCTGCTGCAGACTATTTTGAGATGCCGATTTTGACGGATGAAAGGTTTCGGGAGAGAAAGGTTGGCTCTTGGAATGATACCGATCTGAAAAAGAGATGGAGC
This sequence comes from uncultured Lachnospiraceae bacterium, assembly GCA_905235345.1. GTDB lineage: Bacteria > Bacillota > Clostridia > Lachnospirales > Lachnospiraceae > CAG-590. The sequence continues at coordinate 2,309 of CAJOLO010000220.1, read as the reverse complement.
GATTTTTCTTTCGCTGAGGAAAATGGGGAGAATTTGTCATCAGTGCAGAAGCGAAATATCGAAGCACTGGAAGAATTGCTTTCCAATCATGCCGGACAGACAATTGTGATTGGTACACATGGGACGGCGCTTTCTACCATTCTGAATTACTATGACAGAGGGTTTGGACTCGATGATTTCCTACGAATAGTCAGTTGGATGCCCTACATCATAGAACTAAATTTTGAAGATGAAAAGTTGATAAGTAAATATGAATTGGCCCATGTTGATAAGATCATTGTAGAGGATTAACATTAAGGAATAAGCCACACATTTTCTCTGATTCAAAAACGCAACACAGTGTTTAGTATTTGGTAATATGGGGATTATTATACAGGAGCCTTAAGACGGGAGGAATATAATTTGACAAGAGAGTTGTTTCAGAAGTTACTTGATTCTGGAGAAGGTTATACAATTGAGTATAAAAAGAATGAGATGAAACTGAGTTCTGATGTCTATGAAACAGTCAGTTCCTTCAGCAATCGGTACGGTGGGCATATTCTTCTGGGAGTAGTCGAAACGGAGAAAGATGGTCACAAAGTTGGTTTGGTTAAGGGGGTTGATAAAAATTGCATATATGAGATGAAGCGTAATTTTATCAATGATTTAAATAATCCCAACAAGTTTAGGCCCACTTTATATCTTGAACTTGAAGAATTTGAGTATGATGGTAAGACCGTCTTGTGGACGTATGTGCCACCTACCTCCTCCTTGTGTTATTGCGATAACAGGATATACGACAGAGTTGGGGATGCTGATCAAAATATCACTGAAAAAACTGCAAGGATTGCTGAGACAGTTTCCAGAAAATCGATGGATTATCGAGAACAACAGATATTGCCCTATGCAAATGAGTCACATTTAAAAATGGAGCTTATGGATCGTGTTCGTAAACTGGTAAAGGGGCGGGATAAGGATCATCCGTGGAAGGACATGGATGATATGGAGATTTTCCGCAGCGCGGGGCTATATGTTGAAAATGTTGCTACGGGTGAAAAGGGTTTTAATCTTGCAGCAATTCTCCTGTTTGGGAAACCGGAAGTAATCAAATCATGTGTTCCGGGATATAAGACAGATGCGATATATCGCGTGGATAATCTGGATCGATATGATGATCGGGATATCATTGAAGATAATTTAATCGAGGCTTACGATAAGCTAATGGCATTTTGCTTAAAGCATATGGACAATCGCTTTGTGCTGGAGGGAGACATCAGTGTTGATGCGAGAGAGTTGATTGCCCGTGAAGTTGTTGGCAACATCTTGATACACAGGGACTATACAAATGCTTTTCCGGCTAAACTTATCATTGAAAGAGAGAAGCTACGGACGGAGAATTGGAGTAAATCGCGTTTTAATGGGAGATTAAGTTTGGATGCGTTCTCCCCCTATCCTAAGAATCCTTTGCTCGCATCTTTCTTCGTTAACATTGGACGTGCTGACACCCTTGGATCGGGCATGAGAAATCTATATAAATACACAAAATTGTATTCCAATGCGGAACCGATTTTGTCAGAAGGAGACATATTTGAAATTTGTATTCCGTTGAAAAAGTCGGTCGTTAACAGTGAAAAGTCGGTCGTTGATAGTGAAAAGTCGGTCGTTGACAGTGAAAAGTCGGTCGTTCAAACAAGAAAAATAACCTTAGACCATCTTTTGCTTGAATGTGAGAAACATTCCTATAATGCAACTGTTGTAAATAATATGCAAAAGATATACGAAAGAATTGATACAGGAGTAACATTTGGAGTGTCTGATATCGAGAGGATTGTGGGATGTGCCAGATCTACGGCAATAGCACTGATGAAACGCTTAAAAGACATGGATTTGGTGGTTCCTGTTAAAGGAAAGGGAAAAGGTAAATACCGTTTGAAATATGAAACCGAGATAGAGGCATAAAAGTGAAGGAATGAGTACTTATTTGTCAAAATGAGGATTAGGTGGTGCTTTGCGTGACACCTTGCGTGACCTTGAAAAGCTGAGTGCCGCTTCCTCCTTTCAAAGTGCTGATTTTACGATGTTTCTTAATTGGAGTGCATGGGAATTTGACCTTCGATTCCCATCACCCGCTTCTTTTTATGCCCGCACATTTAAGTTTGCGGGTTTTTTTTGACTTCCACTACATTTTGGGCGAATCAAAGGCAAATCAATCGATAGACCCAATATTATTTCTCCTAGCGGATTTGAAACAGAGGTAATTGTACATGTAGAAAACCAGAAGCAACCGAAAAGAACAAAATAAGTCTTCCGGGTTGCTTTTCTGAGCCATA
>CAJOLO010000219.1 GCA_905235345.1 uncultured Lachnospiraceae bacterium | reverse complement strand
TGATGGAAAAGAGGAGAATTGCAGTTGTATTTGGCGGACAGTCATCGGAGCATGATATATCATGTATATCCGTGCAGACTATCGCAAAGGCTATAGATAAGGATAGATATGATATTACATATATAGGAATCACCAAGGATGGACACTGGCTGTTGGTTGATTCTATTGAGAGCATAGAAAACGGCAAATGGAGGCAATCGAAAACTGCTGTTGTATTTTCTCCTGATGCATCAAAGAGAGAGATCATCCTGTTAAAGGATGGTGAATACTCTTCAATGAAGGTTGATGTGATATTCCCGGTTCTTCACGGAATGTATGGTGAGGATGGAACTATTCAGGGAATATTCGAAATGTCAAAGATTCCTTATGTTGGTTGTGGTGTGCTGGCATCTGCTGTGGGAATGGATAAGGTGTTTACTAAGATTATTGTCGATGACCTTGGTATTACACAGGCTGATTACGTGTTGGTTCGTGCCCTGGAGGTAGAAACAGCTGAGCAGTTATCCGCAGACGATATTTCCGATAAAGCAGTTGGTCTTAATAATAATGACAGTAATATGGAAGATAAATGTAAGATTACAATGGATGAGCTTGTGGCAAGGGTTGAGAGTAAGCTTTCGTATCCTGTGTTTGTTAAGCCGAGTAAAGCCGGATCTTCGAAAGGTGTATCAAAAGCACATGACAGAGATGAACTTATAGAGGGACTTAAGCTGGCAGCAAAGCATGATACCAAGATCCTTGTGGAAAGAAATGTTATAGGGCGTGAGATTGAGTGTGCTGTACTTGGAACGGCAATTAATCCGGATGCTTCGGGTGTGGGTGAGATTTTGTCCGCGGCTGAATTTTATGATTTTGACGCGAAGTATTCCAATGCTGACAGTAAGACCGTGATATCGCCGGAGCTTCCGGAAGGCAAAGCAGACGAGATCAGAGAGGCGGCAAAGACAATATTTTCTGCAATTGATGGATATGGACTTGCAAGGGTTGATTTCTTCTTGGAAAAGGATACCAACAGAGTCATATTCAATGAGATTAATACTTTGCCGGGATTTACTTCAATAAGTATGTATCCTATGCTTTGGAAGGCGGCAGGTCTTTCGATTGAAGAGCAGGTGGAGAAGCAGATTGAGCTGGCATTGGAGAGAAGATACTAGTACACCGATTCTTAAATAACCGGACTGAATGCTTGCCTGCTTAACCTGACAGCACAGTTTTAGCCTCAGCGTAGCCCGCTACGCCTGCGTTTTTGAAACCGCACTGTCAGGCAAGCATCCTTCGCATTAAGTCCAGTTATTTTGCGAACGATGTACTAGTACAGCTTAATAGATACGATAGTTTATTTGAAAGGGAAATATAATGGATAATCCGATAGGTGTGTTTGATTCCGGTGTAGGCGGACTTACGGTGGTAAGAGAGATTATGAGACAACTTCCCGGAGAGGATCTTGTGTATTTCGGTGATACGGCAAGAGTTCCTTATGGTTCAAAGTCGAAGAAGACGGTATTGAAATACAGCAGGCAGATCGTGAGATTTCTACAGACCAAGAAAGTAAAGGCAATTGTGGTTGCATGTAATACGGCAAGTGCGTTGGCTCTTGATGAGATTGCCGGAGAGATTGATATTCCGATAATCGGTGTGGTAAAACCGGGAGCTAAGATGGCTGTGGAGACCACCAAGACAGGTAACGTGGGAGTGATAGGGACTGCAAGTACGGTCAAATCCGGCATTTATAATGATTATATAAGAGAGCTTGATCCGAATATAACGGTGGTAAGCAAAGCGTGTCCTTTATTCGTTCCGCTTGTGGAGGAGGGGCTTCTTGAGGATAGAGTGACGGATGATATTGTGGGGAGATATCTCCAGGAGATGAAGGAATATAACGTGGATGCACTGGTGCTTGGATGTACTCATTATCCTCTTATCAGGAATACGATTAAGCGATTTATGGGTGATGAAGTTCATCTTGTGAATCCTGCATTTGAGACGGCGAAAGAGCTTAAAGAGCTGTTGACGGCGAAGGAGATGCTCAATCTTTCAAGACATCGTCCGAATTATGAATATTATGTCAGTGATGGTGTGGAGAGCTTTATGTCCTTTGCGGACAATGTGCTCCCGTTCAACGTGAATGATACGCAGGTTGTGGATATTGAGAGCTATTGATGTAATTATAATGATTTTTACCATTGAGTATTATAATCAGCCACACCAATCGATGCGATAACTTATAAAATAAAAAAGATTATGTAAGGAAATAATATGACAAAGGATGTTTTGGTTACGGTTTCCGGCAGACAGTTCGATGTAAGTGAGGAGGAAACCTGCCTGATGACAGCAGGAACCTATTATCTGAAGAACGGCAAACATTATGTGCTTTACGAGGAGCAGCCGGAGGATGATGGGAGAATTATAAAGAATAGAATCAAGTTTAATGACGGATTGTTTGAGATGGTGAAGAACGGGGCGGTATCCGCGGCACTCAGATTCTTGCCGGGAAAAAGAACGGGCAGCCTGTATCAGACGGATGCCGGTGGTGTGTCGATGGAGGTTGATACACATGAGATCATAATCTCGGAAACGGATGAGCTACTGCAGGCAAGAGTGAAATATGCTCTTTACATAAATTCATATCAGAGTGCGAGGTTGACGTCAAGTTGCAGTCGAGATAAAAAAGAACATTGTGGTGGTCATGCCTGTAATAATTAAAAGTATGGCATGGAAGACAGTACAAATATTAAATCGAACTTGTGTTCGTGGTGAATATATGGTATTATGACATCAGAAGGAGATGGAACTTATGAATCCAATGATAAAATATAGAGGTGGAAAATCCAAAGAGATATCGCATTTTATCAATAATATGCCTAAAGAATATGATACATATGTAGAACCTTTTTTTGGAGGAGGAGCTCTGTATTTTTATCTGCAGCCGGAGAAGGCGATTATTAATGATGTGAACCAGGGACTTTTTATGTTTTATAATCAGATGAAGGAACATTATAGCGAAGCACGCGTGCAGCTTGATGAACTTCAAAGCTTATATGAGAAGAATCAAAAAGAATATGAAAAGAAAAAGAGCGAAAATCCAGATCTGAGAGTGGAAAATAAAAATGAAGAATTATACTATATTATGAGAGATGCGTTTAATCATAAAACAGATTCACCATATCTTGACTGTGTTTTATATTACTTTATTAATAAAACTGCATATTCAGGAATGATAAGATATAATAAACAAGGTGAGTATAATGTTCCTTTTGGCAGATACAAAAATTTCAATACCAGATTAATTACAGATGAACATCATGAGTTATTAAGTAGAACGGATATATATAATTTAGATTATTCTGAGATATTTGATATGGTATCAGATGATGATTTTATTTTTTTGGATCCACCATATGATTGTGTTTTTAGTGATTATGGTAATCAAGAATATAAAGATGGGTTTGGAGAGGATGAGCATAGACGGTTAGCGAATGATTTTAGAAATCTTTCATGTAAAGCATTATTAGTAATAGGGAAAACACCGTTGACAGAGGAATTATATGGAGAAATGATTGTTGAGGAGTATGACAAGTCATATTCAGTAAATATCCGAAATAGATTCAAATCTTATGCAAAGCATATTATTGTTAAGAATTATTAAGGAGATGAAAATATATTGGCTAATTTACAAAGTAAAACATTATTTTTTACCACATCACCAAGAACTCCGTTGAAAATGATTCCTGAAATAAAAATGCTTATCGATAATTTTCAGGGGAAAGAGTGGAATCGAAAAACTCAAATAGAATTTGCAAAAAAACTGGCAGAGGATAAAGATTTTGAGGGTAAAGGTTCCCAAAAGAATATGGATTTTAGTAGCAGGGATAGAATTAACAGGGCTCCGAAATCTTTAGGTTTTGTAGATTTGAAACCGAATATTTCTATTACTGATCCAGGTAGGATATTACTTAGTGGTAAAAGAACTGAAGAGATTTTATTGCGTCAATTATTGAAGTTTCAATTGCCATCACCATATCATAAGGAGACTGCAAAGACAAATGGACTATTTAAAGTAAAACCATATCTGGAAATCTTTAGACTAATATATGAATTGGGGACAATTAGTTTTGATGAACTTATGATTTTTGGAATGCAGCTTACCGATTATAGAGAATTTGATAATATTGTTGAGCAAATAAAGTCGTTTAGAAGAATGAGAACGTATTTCAAAGGTAGTTATAGAAATTTTCGTGGAGAATATTTGCTAAAAGAAATTGAAAAAATATATCAAAGTGATATTGATGAAGGACAAATAAAAATAAGGGAATCACGAGATGAATCATTGAAAAAATTTGTTAAAACCAAGTCAAGTAATTTAAGAGATTATGCAGATGCATGTTTTAGATACCTGCGTGCAACAGGTTTGGTTGAGATTTCTCAACGAGGACGTTCGTTGTCAATCACTCCTGAGAAAAGAGCAGATGTGGAATATTTTTTGAATGTATTGGATCGTGAACCTGTTTATGTTAAAGATGAGAAAAAATATAAAGAGTATTTATTTGATTCCAATTTGCCAAAATTGTATTCCGATAATACGGAAATTTTATGTGCTGAGATAAAGGAGACTACGTCAGATACAATTGATTTGTCAGACAAGACTATTGATGATTTAAAAGATATACTTGAGAAGGTTAGAAAGGAACAAAAGGAAAAACTATTAAATATTCAAATAAATGAAATAAAAGATTATAAGAAATATTCAGAGGTCATGACAACGTTTAAGGATATTAAAAGTAAAGATCTATATGATATACCTCTTATGTTAGAGTGGAATGTATGGCGCGCAATGACAATGATTGATGGTGGGAATATAAAAGCTAATCTCAAGTTTGATGACAAGGGACAACCAATGTCAACTGCGCCCGGTAATATGGCTGATATTGTATGCGATTATGGAGAGTTTGGGGTTGCAGTAGAGGTCACTATGCAATCAGGTCAGAGGCAATATGAAATGGAAGGTGAACCGGTGTCAAGACATTTGGCTAAATTAAAGCAAGAACAAGGAAAAGATACCTATTGTATGTTTATCGCACCGACAATTAATCCTTCGTGTATAGCCTATTTTTATACATTACACAAAACTAATATTGCATTTTATGGTGGGGTTTCAATAATTGTTCCAATAGAATTAAATTTATTTATTCAGATGGTCGAACAGTCGTATCAAGCTGATTATGTACCTGATCCAGGTCAAATAAGGGAAATATTTGAATTTTCCAAAGAACAGGCAGAAAAATCATCTGATGAAAACGAATGGTATAGCGGTATAAAAGACAGAATTTTAAATTGGCTGTAAAGCAATATTAAATTAGAAGTATCTAGGAAGCATAGCTGAACAGATACATTTGCTTTTTTGATTTATTTTATAATAATGGTATAGGATGACATTATGAAAAAGAATAAGATGAAGACTCCCAAATTTTTTCAAAATGATCAATATGAGCAGTTCCTTGGAATAGAGAGTACAGAGATTGTGTATAACAACAGGTACAATGATGATTACTAT
>CAJOLO010000218.1 GCA_905235345.1 uncultured Lachnospiraceae bacterium | reverse complement strand
AGAGGATATGACGGAACGGGAGAAGGAAATCTGTAATCTCATGGTGGAGGGACTCAGCAATAAACAGATTGCGGAAAAACTCTATATATCAGAGGGAACTGTTAAGAATTATATTTCGAATATTTATGACAAGACAGGAATTCATGATCGGGTGAAGTTGATCGTGGAACTAAAAGGGAATTGATAAATTTAAATAATAACTGCGTCCTCATACTTGCTGAAATTTCATAGGTGCAAACTATTACATATGATAAATATAGGTTTGCTATCTTGTGCCGTAGCAGGGCTACATTAATATAAAAGGAGAAAATCTTTACTTTTATCTTTATGACAAGGGATAATCTTTACTTTTAAAGGACATAATGATAAAATAAAATAAAGATTTTTAGGAAGGACAATGAATATGATCTCATATGAAGGACTCGAAAAAGAATTGAAGGAGAAGAAAATCAGGAAGACAGATCTTTCTGCTGAACTTGGCTTATCAACACGTACTGTTGCAAAAATTGCAAAGGGCGAGAGACTTTCAAAACGGAGTTTACAGAAGATAGCAGATTATCTTGAAACGGAGCCGGAGCTTCTGTTTAGGGAGATATCTGATAATAAGATACTTCAGATTCTTAGAGAAGAAAAAGAAATGAAACTTCCCGGTGGACTTTATCATGAGCTTCAGGTTCGGATGACTTACAACTCGAATCATATAGAAGGAAGTAAGCTTTCCGAAGATCAGACCCGCCTTATTTTTGAAACAAATACCGTAGATGTCGGTGATGGAATCCCGGTGGATGATGTGCTTGAAACAGTCCATCACTTTAGAGCAATAGATTATATTATTGATATGGCGGAAGAAGAATTAACCGAGGAAATCATCAAACAGCTGCACTATATTATAAAGCATGATACTAGGGATGCGCTGCTTTCCTGGTTTGCAGTAGGTGAATATAAAAGAAAAGCAAATGTGGTGGGAGGAAGAGAAACATCCAAGCCATCTGAAGTCCACAAGCATATGAAGGTGCTTCTTGAAGAGTATAATGCAAAGAGTGAAATTGTAATAGAAGATATAATAGCACTTCATGCTGAATTTGAGTATATTCATCCGTTCCAAGACGGTAACGGAAGAGTTGGCAGACTTGTGGCTCTGAAGGAGTGTTTAAGACATAATATTGTTCCTTTCATAATTGAGGATGAAAAAAAGAGCTACTATTACAGAGGCCTTTTGGAGTGGAAAAATGAGAAAGGATGGCTTACAGATACTTGTCTGGATGGGCAGGATACTTTTATAAGGTTACTTGATATGTTGGAAATAGGTCATTGAAAGATAATGGTCAAGCTAATTCCGGATTTGATTATATAAATGTAACTAATACTACTGTGTCGTGGGGAAGTGATGAAATGAATTCAGAAATTACGAAACGTGGTTCTGTCAAAGGAATGGATGCTGTATTTGAAATAGCGAAAGAAAATGGTGTTTATTCATATGTGACATTACCAGATGGTGACACAGCATATACTATCGAACAGTATATGAGTATGTTTTAATGAATTAACAACTATGAATTAATCATAAAAAAGATAAAGGATATGGGTCTATGCAACTATCAGTTGACAAAATGCTATGAGAAAATGGTGGCAATGCAACCGATATTTTTGTTAGATTTAATAAAAAAAAGAAAGGCGGTGTTTTGCTATGAACATGGCAAACAGAATACAAGATTTACGAAAGAGCAGGGGAATTTCACAGGAAGAACTTGCGGATAAGGTTGGTGTATCGAGACAAGCAGTTTCTAAATGGGAGTCGGAACAAAGTACACCTGACATCGAAAAGGTTATTATATTAAGTGATTTCTTCGACGTAACGACAGATTATTTATTGAAGGGAATAGAACCCATACCGGAAAATACTACAGAAAAAAGCGATGCTCGTATCTTTTTTTTGGTAGGTAGCGTGCTTAATTTTATTGGCTTGGTGGTAGCCATTATGATTTGGGTTAAAGAACAAACCCCAAGTTCTGTTGCAGTAGGTTTGATTTTAATGGCAGTCGGAATTATGGTATTTGTGATAGGACAGTTTATAGGGAAGAACAAAGAAAAAGCTGCGTTTTGGTTTTGGGTTGTTAATATATGGACTCTCAGCTTAATGCCAATTTCCTGTATTTTTAATTTCCTTCAGGGTATCAGATTATTGGGGGTTGGAAGCTACTGGCTGATTGCACCGATACCACAACTTGAATATAGTAATTCTATTGGTGCTTATATGTTGTGTTGGGGATTTTATCTTATGTTTTGTATCGTAGCAGAGTTATTTCTAATTAAACGTATAAAACGATAACTTTCAGTTTGAACATGAAATTGCCTGTAATCAAAAGTGAATAAAAATGACTTTATAGCCATTGTGGAGAAATCTACTGAAAAAGTGATTATTGTATGTGAATTGTACATATGCTATAATGCTCCAGCAGTATCTGCCTCGGGCGTATATTGTATATGAAAAGGCTTTTAAAGAAGAGAAAAATGAGATATCTTATCATAATGATAATGTAGATGATCTTTTTTATTTTATCGATGCGATTGACGGGAATGTGGTATCGTATGAGAATCAGGATCCTGTAACTGTCTATGAAAAAACGATTGGGGTGGTTGTCGAAGGGGATCATTTTCCAGCGAAATCACGAATATCATAACAGATACGGGAAAGGAATACAGGATTGAATATAGTGGATATATGTTCAGTGAAAAATCGGAAGATGAGATTGGGATAGAGTATCTTCGAATATGGGATGTAAATGATGATAGGGTTTAATATTTGATTGAATATACGGAACAATAGGAGTGTTATATGAAACAATTATTTGCGATAGATTTAAAAGATTATCCGGAAGATGCAGCAGTCTTCCGCAGACCGTCGGCCAGAGCCGTCATTATGAAAGACGGGAA